>JAYFRK010000260.1:0-1583 GCA_034925975.1 Clostridium sp. | reverse complement strand
TTAAAAGAAATAGCAATACAAATAAAAAACAAAATTATAATTGAAATTTTAATAACCTTTTTCATAACTCCTCCAAAAAAAATTCCTCTTACCTAAGATATATTTCCTTAGATAAGAGGATATGTATAAAATTTAATTACTCTAAGCACTTTATTTTATAGATGTTAAATCTATATGTTCCTTTTCAACTTTAATTAATCCATCAAAAACACTTTTTATTTTCTCATTGCATATATCATTATAGAATTTCTTATAAAAAGCTACAGCATGTTCTTCTCTTCTTTTGGCAGCTTCTAAAAGTGCAGCATCATTATCATATTTATCATAACTTAATTTATTTAGTTTTGGAGAATCTTTAAATCCTCCTAAATTCCTATGAATCCTTGCATGCATATACTCAATCTTACTTAAATCTATAAACATATTTTTTAGCTTTTCATCTTTAGCAAGCTCAGAAATTTCCATATAAAAATCTCCATTAAATGTTTCTAATTTCATAGCATTATCTAATATTTTTAATGTTTTAATATCTAAATCTTTACTTTCTATTTTATAAACTTGTCCATTATCCTTCAGATATATTTTGCCTACTCCACAAAAAGGACAGTACAATATATTTTCACTTTCATTTTTATGAGAAAATGCATAAGAATTAATATTATAATTTTTTTCATTTATTATCATTCCACATACTAAACATTTTAACATCCTGTTTTCACCTCGCAATCTATACACATATTATTCTAAATGAAAAATATTATATTTACTAACACGGCTTTTTACTAATTTAATAATACTTTTCGTACAAATTTAATTATTTATGATTAAATCACTTGTTTTATTATTAATTATTATTAAAATATACCGAATTAATGAAATTTTATCATGCAAATTTATATAAAAATAAATTTCTTATAAAAAATAAAGTAGAATATCATTTATTTTTAAATTCATCCTTGCTTATTTTAATCTTCAACTAACCTATTATTGGGCTGAATTGGATAACCACCCTTTAACCCACTAATTACATCCTGTGATTTTCTATGGATAATATAATTACATGCCTAAAAACTGGGGGAGGTAATATGATGAAGATAAAAAAATTAGCTGGCATAATTACAGGACTACTGCTATTTGTAAACGTTTCAAGTGTTAATGCAGCTACAATAATTAATTATTCTGTAAAAAGTAATGATACGCTATGGTCTATTTCTAATACCTATAATACTTCTATTTCAAGAATAACCACTTTAAATGGAATAGACCCAAATGATTATATCTATGTTGGACAAACCTTAAAAGTAGAAGATAATCGCTATATAGATCACATAGTTATCTCTGGAGATACTCTTTGGAAAATATCAGTTAAATATAATACTACTGTTGATATGATTATGAAATTAAACAATTTAAGTACTTATAATATACAAATAGGACAAACTCTTCATATTCCAGCTAAATCCACATCATCAAATGCGATAACTTATACAGTAAAAACAGTGAACTATGTAATTGTTTCTGGAGATACTGTATGGGGAGTTGCTCAAAAATTCAATACTTCAATGGATGCAATTATAAAAAGT
>JAYFRK010000090.1:0-10752 GCA_034925975.1 Clostridium sp. | reverse complement strand
GTTCAGCTGTACTGTTGAAGTTCCTGGAGCTAAAATTGATATGGAATGTATGGTTAGAGCATATTTGGAAAGCTTAGATATTTGTGTAGAAGCAAGTACTATAGCCGTAAAATGCGTTGCAAAAGTTTATTCGAAAGTTACTTATAAAGCACATAAGGAATTTTTAGTAGATATTATTCCTTTAGAAGATGAAGTAATAAAGAAAAAAGCTAGTATTACTATTTATATAGTTCAAGATGGGGATACATTGTGGAAAATCGCAAAAAAATATTGCGCAACTGTGGAAGATTTAGTTAATATTAATGAACTAGAAAGTGAAAATATCATAGTAGGACAAAAATTAATAATTCCTGGAAGAGCTATTATATAAAAGTAATGTCTCAAATTTAAGTAGTAATATGAGTATAGTACGACAAAATGGCGGCATGTAAGATTACTAGGCTAACGCATATATGTATCATTGAGAAACCTTCAGTTCATAGAGTAGTACTAAAGGCTGCTTTATTTAAAAATCCTACCTCTCTCCATCCGACATCCTGTCGGGGATCGGGCTGTGCTCGTCCTTGAGCACAATTACGGATTTTTAAAACAGCAGCCTTAAGTACTACTAGTTATTCCTTCGAAGTTTCTTCAATTGATACATATATACTAGCCAGTAATCTTACATGCCTTAATTAGTGAAACTAATAATTAATACAGTAAGTACTAATAGGACTTCAAAAAGCAAAATGATAATTTTGCATGGCGTAGCCATACTGTAAAGTTACTTAAGTAAAGCATTATTAAGTATAGTTTAAGGTATTATTATAAATAAATGCGATAGCATGTTGATATTTTTCAAAACTGTTTTTTTTTATAGTTATACATACTAGATAACTATTTCTAAGAAGTAAAACTCCTAATAATTCTTTTAATAAACTTCACTTGGAGTTACAAATCTCCTCTGAAGTCTAGGATTCTCCTTATATACCTTAATTAATTGCAATCAGAAGGTCCTAGTATAACTTTAACAGGCTACGCCTAAAACCCTGGTCCCCTAATCGGGTTAAAGCGCTTTGCACTTTTTTAGTAAGCCAATTGATATGATTCTTACGCTGGTTATTAAATTAACCATAGTCTCTAAATAGTTATTATTACTGCAGCTCTTAATATATGTTTTGTATAATCACTAGCGGCCTTGATTTATCCAATTTAAGGTGCTAAAAGTAAGAGGGTGTATAATTCATTAAGAGAATTTTGAGCAAGTCTTAGAAGTTCTTAGTTTGTGAATTTAAAAATTACCGTAATTCCCACCCAGGACGGGTGGGAGCCAGACCTGCATCAGGACGATGCATAGGGCGGGGGCGGGACTTTTTAAAGGCACAAACCTAGAACTTCTTAATGCAGCGAAGATTCTCTGTTGAATTATACACCCTCGGTTTTTAGCACCTTACTCTGTAGCTACCAAGGCCGCGATTTTGTCGTACTATACTTATTTCCTGTAGTAACTTTCTTTTATTGTATAAAAGTAATTATTTATTTAAAATATAAGCTTGTGATATAATAAATTAGTTAAAATAAAGCGAAACTATTTATTATGGGGGAAAAACCATGTTGATTAAAGCACATGCTAAAATAAACATATCTTTAGATGTAGTAGGGAAACGAGAGGATGAATATCATTTACTAAAAATGATAATGCAAAATATAGAACTGTATGATCTTTTAGAAATAGAAGTGACTGATAATGGGATTAATATAGAATGCAATAAACCTTATATACCTAATGATGAGAGAAACTTAGCTTATAAAGCGGCAAAACTTTTTATGGATACCTATGGTATTAAAGATGGAATTAACATAAAAATAAATAAGAATATACCAGTAGCAGCAGGATTAGCAGGGGGAAGTGCAGATGCTGCAGCTGTACTAATAGCTATGAAAAAAATATACGATATGAATATAAGTTACGAAGAGCTGAGCAATCTAGGACTAAAAATAGGAGCTGATGTACCATATTGTATTAAAGGTGGTACAGTATTATGTGAAGGTATTGGTGAAATATTAACACCGCTTAAACCATTTGCTGGTCATAGTTTAGTTTTAGTTAAACCTAATTTTGGAGTATCCACTAAGGAAGTTTATAGGAATTTGGATATTAGTAGAATATACAAACATCCTAATACTGAGGAATTAATTAAGGCTATGGAAAGAAATGATCTCAAATATGTAAGTGAGAATATGAAGAATGTTTTAGAGAATGTTACAATGAAAAAGCATACAGTTTTAAAAGATATAAAAGAGAGAATGTGTAGGTGCGGAGCTTTGGGCTCTATGATGAGCGGAAGTGGACCTTCCATTTTTGGACTTTTTGATGATATGTTGAAAGCTCAGAGATGTTATGATCATTTTAAGGAAAAGTATAACGAAGTGTATATTACAAGAACAATTTAGAACTTAAATCAATTATGTTGTTAAGCGCTATGTCTTTATGAGACATAGCGCTATTTGCTTTTTAAATTGAGTTTAAATGTATATTTTAAGGACTTCATACAGAAAATAAAAAGCAAAGTAGGGGTGATATATATGAGAGTTATAAATCTTTTTACTGGCTATTTTCTAGGACTTATGGTTTTGGAAGGTATAGTAGTTGGAACATTTGATAGTAAAGAATTTAAAGATGCAGGTAAAAAGAAATTAGAGAAGAAGGCAAAGATAGTGGGAAGAGCGGTAATTTTAATTGGAATTCTATTATATATAGTAAGATGGATGATGAAGTAAAGGTTATTGCTTATTTAGGAAGCTTTTTTATATTCTATTAGTTAGTCTGGAAAGGAAGTGAAAAGATTGGATGAAACATTTAAAGAGAAAATTTCAAGTGATATTAAAGAAGATGTTAAATATATAAAAGAGATTTTTAAAGATGCATCAGATATAGTTATTAGAGAGTTCCACTTTCAAAAATTAAATGCAGCATTAATTTATGTAGACGGCATGGCTGATAAAATTTTATTGGATGATTATGTTCTTGAAAGTTTAATGCAAGAAGGAGACCCGATTAAAAGTGTTTATGATGTAAAGGATAAAATATTAACAGTTTCAGATATAAAAGAAGTAGAAAAATTATCTGAAGGCATAAAAGCAATGCTCTCAGGAGATACCTTAATGCTGATTGATAGTCTAGAAGCTGCATATGTTATAGGAACGCGTTTATGGCCTGCAAGAGGGGTAGGTGAACCTTCTAGTGAAACCGTAGTAAGGGGAGCAAGGGAAGGGTTCACTGAAACTGTAAGGTTTAATACTGCGTTAATAAGAAGAAGAATAAGAGATTCAAGATTAAAGATGGCGGGAAAATCTATAGGAGTACGTTCTAAAACTGATGTTATCGTAACTTATATAGAAGATATTGTAAATACAGATGTACTTGATGAATTATACGATAGGTTAGACAAAATTGATATAGACGCTATATTAGATAGTGGATATATAGAACAAATGATAGAAGATAATAAATTATCACCATTTCCTCAGGTACAGAGTACAGAAAGACCAGATGTGGTTGCAGCTGCTCTTTATGAAGGGAGAATTGCCATACTAGTTGATAACTCTCCATTTGCTATTATAGTTCCAGCAACATTGCCTAATCTGTTTCAATCTCCAGATGATTATTATCAGAGGTGGCTAAATGCATCTATAACAAGAGTTATCAGAACTTTTGCGTTAATACTTTCTGTCATGTTACCAGCTCTTTATGTGGCTATAACTTCATTTCACACGGCTATTATACCTACAAGACTTGCTTATTCTATAGCAGCATCAAGAGAAGGAGTTCCTTTTCCGGCATTTATTGAAGCACTAATTATGGAAATAAGCTTAGCACTTTTACTTGAAGCTATAGTAAGACTTCCTAGGCCAATAGGAGCAACAATAGGCATTGTAGGAGGTCTAATTATAGGTCAATCAGCAGTTAGTGCGGGAATTGTAAGTCCTATAATGATAATAATAATTGGAGCAACTGCTATTACTGAATTTATCTCACCTAATTATGGTGTTACTGTTGGATTGCGACTAATAAGATTTTTACTTTTAATAGCATCAGCTATTGCTGGACTTTATGGAATAATGTTAGGTCTGCTTGTGGTGTTAACTCATTTAATAAGGCTTAAGAGTTTTGGTATACCTTATTTAGCCCCAGCAGTTAATCCTAACGTAAATGACTTTAAAGATCTATTTATAAGATTACCTTTTAAATATTTTAAGAAAAGACCTAGTTATATGAATACTAAAGACAAAGTGAGACAGAAATAGTTTGAAAGAGTGGTGAGATAAATATATGAGCAAAAAAAATGTTATGAGTAGATATGATTTATTTGTAACTATTGTTGTGACTGTAGTAGGAACTTCTCTATTCTCATACCCTAGAGTACTTACTGAAAAAATTGGAACTGATGGATGGTTTGTAATAATATTAAGTGGGATTATTTTACTTCCTTTTTTATATATTTTATGTAAAGCTGCAAAAGCAAATAAATTTAAGAGACTGACTGAAATGCTGGAAGATAGTTTAGGAAGTATTATAGGCAGGATAGTGGCTATATACATAGCTTTAGCAGGGGTGTTTATTATTTCTATAGAGATGAGAACTTTTGTTGAGGTAATAAAAATGTATCTTTTAGATAGAACGCCAACAGAATTTATATTATTTCTTATGATAATAGTTGGCAGTTTCCTTGTGAGAGGGGAAATAGAAAGTGTAATAAAATTTAATGAGATAGCATTTTGGCTAATGTTTGTTCCTGTTATATTATCTATACTATTTTTGCTGCACAAGGCTGATTTTACAAATATATTTCCTGTATTTACTCATTCTCCTATAGAATATATAAAGGCTTCACAATCTAGTTTATACAGCTTAATAGGATTTGGAATAATATATATGATACTTCCTCTAGTTAATGAAAAGGATGACATATTTAAAGTTGCTTTTAAAAGTGTAGCTTTTATCGTAGTATTCTATTTAGTAATTTTTTTATCCACATTATTTGTATTTCCTAGCAACTATAATTCAAAACTACTATGGCCAACCATAACAGCTTTATCGACTGTAGATATACCAGGAGCTTTCATTGAAAGATGGGAAGGTTTGGTTATGGTGTTTTGGATAGTATTTTATTTTACAACTTATGTAAATATACTTTATTTTGTCTCAGAAATAGTGAAAGATGTGTTTCAATTAGAAGATGTAAAGATTTCAGTAGTATTAATATTGCCTTTTATCTATTTATTATCTTTATATCCACAAAATATAGCTGAAGTATATGATATGAGAAAAAGATTTGTTCCTTTTATTGATACTGTGGTTGTAGGGATTCTGCCCATAGTGCTCCTAGCCACTGGACTTACTAGAGGTAATAATTCAAGGAGAAAAAGAAATGAAGTGTAAAAAGATAGTACCGCTAATTTTAAGTTGCTGTATTTTAACCGGATGCTGGGATAAAATTGAAATAGATAGAAAGGCGTTTGTTTCAACTATTGCTGTAGATATTGGTGAAAATATTAGAGATGAAGAAAAATTTAAAGAAGTAAAGCCTAATGAGCCAATTAAATCAGAAGAATTTAAGAAACTAAATATAAGTTTTGGATTTCCTGATATAAGTGAATTAGGTCCTCAAAAGTCAGGAACTGCTAAAGAGCAGTTTATAAAAGTTAAAGCTTTTTCTATGCAGGATGCATTGACTGAATTAGCAGCCAAAACAAGTAGAAGTGTTCATACAGGACATGTACAATTGCTTATGCTAAGTGATGAAGTTTTAGAGTATCCTGAAACTGTAAAAGAATTTCTTGATTATTTTGATAGACAACCTAAAGTTAATAGAACTATGGATGTAGTTGTAGCTAAAGGTAAGGCTGAAAACTATACTAAAGGGAAACCTGTACTAGAAAAGAATATAGAAGCATATATAACTGGTGTTATGAATGATAGTTCTAAAAATTCTAGTATCTTACCAATTAAATTAAATGAAGTTTTAATGAAACTGTATGGAGGAGGAACTTGTACAATTCCTACCATTGAATTTAGCAAAGAAAAACCTGATGAAATAGTATTTTCAGGATTAAGCATAATAAAAGATTACAAAATGGTAAGACCATTAAGTCCTTCGGAAATGGGATCCTTATATATACTAAAAGGGACAATCAAAGGTGGAAAAGAAACTATATTTAGGGACGGTCATCCTTTAGAATTTGAGATAAGAGAATTAAAAAGAAAATTAAAATTAACTGATGATAAAAATTTAAACAAATTGAAATTTAAAATAGATATCGATATAGAAGGGCAAATAAATAGTTATTATATGGAAAAAGATATTTTTACAGAAAAAGAATTAAAAGAGATCCAAGATAATCTTAATGATGTAATAGAAAAAAAATGTGAAAAACTTGCTAGAATGTCACAAGAAGAGTATTCTACTGATATCATAGGTTTAAAGGATTACCTTGAAAAGTTTAAGCCTGATATATATAAGAAAGTAAAAGATAATTGGAATCAGGTATATAAAAATGCAGAAGTAGATGTAAATGTAAATACTAAAGCAAGAAGAATAGGAGTAACTAAGTAGATACTAATTGAATTTATGTCTCTAAGGCTGTGCTTAATAATAATAGAAGAGGTTATTATCAGCACAGCTTTAATTTTTGGTTATCTGCCTAGTTGTGATTACAGTTATTATATTAAATCTAGAATTATTTTTCATATTGTAAGTCATCAGAAATTTCTAAAACATAGTTCTAAAACATAGCTTCATTTAAAAAAAGTTTATAAAATAAATAGTTATATAGGTATAAATGGTAAAAAAATGGAGATAATTTCAATATAAACTACTAAACAAGGTTGGGGGACAAGTATTATGAAAAAAATTATTGCAGTTATGTTTTTTATAACTATTGTATTGGGAATTATATTGGGAGTTTCTTATATTAAGGCTGATGCTAGTCAAAAGACTATTGCCAATAAGCTTATAAGATTTCATGTTATAGCAAATAGCGATACTACAGAAGATCAAGCTTTAAAGTTAAAGGTTAGAGATGAGATTTTAGCCTATATGGCACCGAAACTAAAGGAATCTAAGTCCATAGAAGAATCTAGAAAAATAATTGGGGAAAATAATGAAGTTATAAAAGAAATAGCAAAAAAAGTAATAAAGAAAAATGGTTATAACTATTCTGTTGACGCTAAATTATCTCATGAGAATTTTCCAGTTAAGAGCTATGGTAATATAACTTTACCACAAGGTAACTATGAAGCTTATAGGGTTATTATAGGCAATGGGGAAGGACGTAATTGGTGGTGTGTAATGTTTCCACCGTTGTGTTTTACAGATATAACAAGAGGAGAAGTTGCTTATAAAGAGACTGAACAAGAAATGAAAAAGGTTTTAACTAATGAAGAATATGAAATTGTAGATAATAATGAGTCTAAAGAAAATGAAATAGTTTTTAAATTTAAAATTGCTGAAACAATAAAAAACATATGCAAAAAAGTTCAAGAACGATAGAATACCTTTCTTGAACTTTTTTGCATATGTGTTACATATAGTCAAGATTCTGATGATGTACAGAACTTATTCTTATCAAGAGAAAATTCATAAAGATTATCTTTTGCAGATAAAGAGTTTATTAAGTTATATATATCATTTCCAGAATGAGGCTTTATGTAATTTACATAATTTCGCTTTATTTTTTGTAAATATGCAGGATTAGTTATTAAGGTATTGATGGTATTTTTACATTCTTCTATATCATTTAGATTAATAGCTAAATGATTTTTAACTAAAAAGTCTATGTTCTTCTCTTCTTGGCCTGGTATTGGAGAAAAAAGTATAAGAGGTATAGATGATAACATAGCCTCAGTTATTGTAATTCCACCAGGTTTTGTTATTAAAACATCACATGCTTGCATATACTTATTTATTTCTCTAGTGTATTTTAGAACACGAGTTTCTTTTAAACAATTGGACTTTAGCTTCATAAGCTGGCAATACAATCTGTTATTTTTTCCTGTAGCTATAATTATCTGTATATCAGCTTTTATTTTATCCAATTCTTTATATAAATCTATAATTCTACCCATACCTAAGCTTCCTCCCATTACCAAAATAGTAAATTTCATGGGAGAAAGATTTAAAGATTTTAAAGTTACGCTTTTATCGTATTTTTTGAAGAAATTTGGATTAACAGGTATTCCTAAATTGTAAATTTTATCTTTATCTATTCCTTTAGTTATCATTTCATTAATCATGTCATTATTAGGTGTTATATATACATCAATGCCTTTATGCAGCCAAAAATTATGAGCTGCATAGTCTGTTATTATAGTAATAACGGGAATCTTCATATTTCCTCGAGTTTTAAGCATAGAAAGCATTTCAGTAGGTATGGGATGAGTGGAGATTATTATATCTGGATTAAATTCATAAATTAATTTTTTTAATTTTAAGGAAAATAATCTACCCAGTTTTGAAGACCCCTTCAGTACAGATAACTTTTTGCTGGAATCTATTTTATAATAAAGCCTTCCGTATATACTAGGATTAATTTTTAGAGATTTTATGTAACTTCCTATAACTAGCTTGTTTAGTGTAGGACTTATGTAACTTAATGTATCAACTATTATGACTTCAGAATTTTTATCATTAAGTAAAATATAATCTTTTATCGCTAATGATGTTTGTTTATGACCATCTCCTGCAGATATGGAGAAAATTAAAGTTTTCATGTTAAAAATCACTCTCTTCGTATAATCTTTATTAAATTTATGGTTTCAATTTTAATAAATAAAAGTTATAGATATTTACAAAGATAGTATAACCAGAATGTATAACAAAAATTATTAGAACAAATACTATTTGTAAATAATATAAGGTTATATAAAGGGGAGGAAATTTTATGAAAATAGCCAGAAAGAGATTTATATACACTGCAGCAGTGGCGATTATAGTAGTTTTTTCTAGCACTTTTGCAATCCTTATGACGTTAGAGAGAACAGATTATAGAAATTATTTGCAGGGTGAATATTCTAAAAGCATGTACCAATTAATCGATTCAGTCAAAAATATTAAGAGTGAACTTGCAAAATCAGCAGTTTTAGGTTCTAAGGAGCAGAGTATAGTAGCTTTTGAAAATGTATTTAGATATTCTAGTATAGCAAATGATAAAATACATTCATTGCCTATATCACAGCAGTATATGGAGGGAACAAGTAACTTTTTAGCAAAGGTTGGGGATTACTCCTATACACTTGTTAAAAACTCAACCCAAGGGAAGGACTTAACAGATAAGGACTACAATAATATTGAAGAATTAAAAAGTCAAGCAGATTATCTCTTAATACAGTTAAATGAAATACAACAGGACATAAATCAAGGAAAAGTTAAATGGGGAGAAATAAGAAAAAAAGCAAGTAAAGCTCTTGATAAGACTGCAGATAAATTAGTTTCAAGTAAATTTAGCGATTTACAAAAACAAGTAGTTCAGTATCCAGCTCTTATATATGATGGACCGTTTTCGGATAATACTGTAGATATAAAACCAAGAGTACTATCAGAAAAGCAAATTACAGAACAAGAGGCTAGCAATTTAGTAAAAAATTTATTAGGGGCAGATAAGATACAAAACATTACTAAAAAAGAGGGAGAAAGTACAAGAATACCTTCATATAGCTTTAATGTTGAATTAAAGGGAAGGGGAAAAGGGGAAAATGTAGCATGTGAAGTAAGCAAAAATGGAGGGAAAGTTATCTATCTTTTAGACAATAAAAATGTATCTACCACTGCAAAATATGATGTTAATAAGGCAATTAACATGGGAGCTGAATATTTAAGTAAACTTGGATATAAAGATATGAAGCCTACATATAACATAAAATATGACAATGTAGTTACAATTAGTTATGTGTATCATCAAGATAATGTAGCTATTTATACTGATCAGATAAAATTAAAGATAGCATTAGATGATGGCAGTGTAATTGGTATAGAATCAGAAAAGTATCTTACTTCCCATGTAGATAAAAGAGATATTCCTAAACCTAAAATTTCTGAAACTCAGGCTAAAGAAAAAGTGGGGAAAAATCTACAAGTTAGCTCTCCAAAACTTGCTATAGTTCCTACCGAAACTAATAAAGAAGCGCTTTGCTATGAATTTAGTGGAAAATACAGAGATGACAATTTCATTGTATATATAAATGCAGAGACAGGTTATGAGCAGAAAATACTTCAAATTATTAATACTCCAAATGGACAATTAACTATTTAGAACTCATTATTACAAATAATAAAGGATTAGATTATTGTTCTTGTAATTTATTCTAGAATATTAAAAAGCATGGACTTTTATATATTAAGATGTTCATGCTTTTTATTTTATGTAATATATATGAAATTACTCCATTATAAAATTCTAATGGTGAAAGCGATGAAGAAGCTTTTTTTATAGTTAAAGATAGTAACATGTGCTATTATAAATATGTATTAAGAATATTTATAGTTCACATATCTAGCATATTATTATATAATTAGTGCGGTAGTGAGTTAATTTAACTTTAGTAAAATGCTCACATATTGATTAAATAAAATATAATAATTAGTAGCTTTATATTGAAGATAAATTGTTGTAAGGAGAGATAATTATGAAGAAAAAAGTAGCTATTCTTTTTGGAGGTCAATCAACAGAACACGAAGTTTCTCGTGTTTCAGCATCTTCAGTTTTAAGAAATAT
>JAYFRK010000580.1:0-7038 GCA_034925975.1 Clostridium sp. | reverse complement strand
TTCTATTTCTTTCATGAGAATGTCAATATAACTTTTACGATCATTTATTTCATTAAATTTATTACTATCTATTAATTTTTTATTTTCATTCCTTAAGACATCATAAGCTTTAAGATTTTTATCTTTTGTCCTATCTAACTTAGACGCATATGTAGATAATGATTCATTAACTTGAATCATACCATCATATATTTTTTCATATACTTTATGAAACTTAGCATTGTAAATTTCTATATCCATTTCTTTATTATAATCGCTATTAATTTGGGCTTTTTCTTTTATAATGCTACTTTTCTTCATAAGTTTAAGAGTACTGTTTACTTTTACTGATATAGACACTATAAAAAACATTACGCTAATGGCTAACATTATTTTTTTCATAAGTTTATATCTTTTACTTTTGCTATTGTCTTTTCCATTATCTATCATATTTTTAAGTTAATCCCCTTTTAACTTTTGTATATAATTTTACCATCCAATGTGGTATCCTGTAAATTATTTATTATACATATATCGTTTTATTAAAATATAAAAAGTTTAGACAAAGTTTTAAACTTCATCTAAACTTTATTCTCTCTATTCTATCTTACTCCTGATCTTCTTTTTTTCGCCTTAGGAGACAATTCTTCTCCAATTTCCATATTAGCTTTTTGTGCTTCTTTTTGATATTTTTCATTAGCTTTATTTCTTGATTTTTTATTGCTGCTAGCTTTCTTATCCATTATTTATATCTCCCTATACTTTTTATTTAAATTGATTTCTAGGACTTCCTTTGCCTCTTTGCCTTTTCTTATCTGTGCCAGGCATATCCATTAACTCAGCAGCTTCCATATTTACTTTATCATATTCTCTTGAAAGTTTTTCAGCAACCATTTTTGATTTATTCTCTTTTCTTGCCAAATCAATTTCCTCCTCTTTTTGTTTAATGACCCTATATACTAAGTATTTTAACCACTTTTTTTAATATAACTCATTTAAATAAACTATAAAAATTTGAATATAAATGATTTAATTTGCATAAAAAAATGCATAATAGATTATTATTAGACAAATTTTGAATAGTGAACTTTCCGCATATATGATATTATGATATATAGACTGTCAGATAAGGAGGCTATTTATGTTTAAAAAATCACAAGATTATTTAGTAATAGGATTCGCACTATTCGCTATGTTTTTTGGAGCTGGCAATTTAATTTTCCC
The DNA here is from genome assembly GCA_034925975.1 of Clostridium sp. Lineage (GTDB taxonomy): Bacteria > Bacillota > Clostridia > Clostridiales > Clostridiaceae > Clostridium_H. The sequence goes on along the minus strand of JAYFRK010000580.1, from coordinate 5,835 downwards.
TCCTTCCCTAGGAAGAGCTGTAGGATCAGGTTATCACGTTTCTTCTTTAGGATTCTTAATAACAGGTGTTGGACTTCCTCTAATGGGAATTATCTCTTGCATGAAAAGCGGTGGGAACTTTGAAAATATGGCTGGGAAAGCTGGTAAATGGTTTGCAATCATTACAACAACTGCACTTATGTTGTCTATAGGGCCTATGCTTGCTATTCCAAGAACAGCAGCTACTACTTTTGAGTTAAGTCTTCAGCCATTATTTCCAAATATGAGTCAACTTTTAGGAATTCTGCTGTATTTCTTTGTGAATCTCATTTTTGTATTAAAACCAAATTCAATAATAGATAACATTGGAAAATTTCTAACTCCACTTCTTTTAACTATGCTTGCTATAATTATAGTAAAGGGAATTATAAGTCCTATAGGACCTATTGTTGATACTAATTATTCAAATGTATTTACTAATTCATTACTTGAAGGGTATCAGACTATGGATGCTATGGCATCAGTAATCTTTGCTTCAATTATAATAGCATCTGTAAAAAGCAAAGGCTATAGAAGTGAAAAGGAAATTGTTTCAGCTACACTTTCTTCTGGATTAATCGCTGTGCTAGGCTTAAGTTTTGTATACGGGGGTCTACTATACTTAGGTGCTGAGACAAGTACTTTATTTGGTAATGATATTTCTAGAACTAAATTAGTTATGGAAATATCTCAAAGTGTTCTTGGAAGATTTGGTACACTGGCTTTAAGTATATCTGTTGGCCTTGCATGTTTAACTACTTCTATAGGTCTTACAGCTACTGGAGCAGAATTTTTCACTAAACTTTCTAAAGGAAAAATTTCATATACAACTAATGCATTTATAATAACAATAGCTAGTATAATAATAGCTCTTAAAGGCGTTGATATAATAGTATCCTTTGCATCACCTATACTGCAAATACTTTATCCAGTTGTAATAGTATTAATAATAACCGGGCTATTTGGTAAATTTATAAGAAACGACAAAATTATATTTATAACTGTCCGCATAACATTATTATTTTCAATACTGGCTACTCTAGGTTCTATAGTTAATAATGCATTAATAAAGAATATTTTAAATGCAATTCCTTATCCTCAGTAGGCTTTACATGGGTAATCCCTACTGTAATAGCATTCGTTATATGTTATGTTGTATTTAACAATGAAAAAATCCTTAAATAATGCATAATTAATTTCATTATTTAAGGATAGTGCTACAAAATGGCGGCCTTTGTAGCTGCAAAATAAGGTACTAAAAATCGAAGGTATATAAAATTATTATCCAGTATGTGTAACTATTAAGAAAGCAGTTAGCATTAATCAAAATATTAGTTTAAAAATAGCAGGCTAAAAGAACTTGCTAGTCATTGAATAAAAGATAAATTATTTCATATGATGCTTTGTTTATAGATTATTTTTGAATATGTCAACATGCTATCGCATTTATTTATAGTAACTCTTTAAGTTGTACTCGATAATACTTACTTAGCAGCTTTACAGTGTGGCTAAGCCGTGCAAAATTATCATTTTGCTTTTTGAAGTCCTTTTAGTATTTACTGTAGTAATTATTAGTTGCAACTGATTAAGGCATGTAAGATTTTTAAATAAAGCAGTCTTTAGTACTACTCTATGAACTGAAGGTTTCTCAATGATACATATATGCGTTAGCCAAGTAATCTTACATGCCTCCATTTTGCTGCACTATACTTAATTAAGACATTAAGCTCTGCCAGGTATTTTTGCCCACTATTCCGTCTACATATAGTCTTTTTATCCTTTGATATCTTCTTACTGCTTCTCGAGTATCCGGCCCATAAATTCCATCTTCCACCCCTGCTCTTAAACCTAGCTGATTTAATTTATGCTGAACAAATTTTACATCTTCTCCTTTAAGCATGGGAATTTTATAAATTAACGTTCTTCTATTCGTATAATTACTTTGTTCAGGTTGTTTTGTACTAGAATTTGCTTCACCCGATAATCTTTGTCCCAAAATTCCCTCTACCACAGCTTCAGCACATTTTTGTCTTATACCTTCATTTCTTAACTTAGCAGTATCTTCTACGCTATCTATAAATCCAATCTCTGTTAATATAGCAGGCATTGCAGCAGTTCTAATTACATATAAATAATCACCATTACGTCCTTCTCTACTTTTTATTCCCCTTGACTTAAACATTTTACTTAAATTTTTTTCAACTCTCTCTGCATATTCTTTACTTTTTCCTCCATTAATAGAATGCCAAACCTCTACTCCTACACCTCCACCTGCATTAATGTGATTTGAAATAAAAACATCAGCTCCCCATTTGTTGGCTTCACTAGTTCTTACACTTAAATCTACGGTTTTGTCAGTAGTTCTAGACATTTTAACTTGATGTCCTAACCTTTCAAATAATTCTTTTTGTCTTAAGGATATATCTAAATTTAAACTTTTTTCTAAAAGTCTATAACCAACTGCACCACTATCAATTCCACCATGCCCTGGATCTATATATATTTTCATTAAAATCCCTCCTAATGTAGAGTATAATTTTAGATACTCTATTCTAATATATGCACCTTTAAATAAAGTTGTAATAATGATGGCATTTTAAACATAATTTTATTTATATAGATAAACAAGAGGTGAGAATATCTTTGAAAAAAGGAAGTTTAATCTTTTTAATATTAATATTAATAATAGGTATATGTACAAGCGTTAAATTACATTTAAATAGGCAGAAGCCAAATAATTTTTATTATACTAATTCATTGGCAAAAAACTTAACTTTATCTAATAAATATGATGTTAAAATATTAGATACAAATTTTTATAAGACAGAATCACTCTCTGAGGATAATATTGAAATGGTAAAAAACTTTTTAAAAGAACTTAGAAAACCTAATTTTGTACCAAAACCAGTATCTTTAAATAGTAAGCCAAAATATAAGATGTTTTTTACATTTCCAGAAAGTCAAAAGAAATTTGTAGTTAATATATATGATAGCGAATATATATCTATCTTTCCTTGGGATGGAGAATTCCAAATGGATTACATAAACATGAAAAATATACCTGTGAGATATAATTTATATAGTATAAGTAAAAACGCCTTTATAAAAGAACCTAAATTTGATTAATAATACTCTTAATAACTCTAAATTTTAGCAATATAATATTAAATAAAAATCAGCTTGTAACTTCCATACAAGCTGATTTTTGTTATTTAAACAATTATTTAAATACTTCTACTAACTCTTTAAAGATTTCTTTATTTTCTTTAATCTTTGATTCATTTCCTAGAACACATATATAATTTTGCTTCATTGCATCTGAAATTAAATTTGCAAATTCTTTTATATCTTCCTTTTTACAGTTCAATACTTCATCTCTTTCCTTTTGTATATCATCATCAGTTATTTTACTTAGATAATATGCATCTGCTTTATCTGCTTTCAGAGAAGGAGTTAATGGTGTATCTAAACTGCTTATTGTACCAATTATATATTTAGTCATTTCTCTTTCATCAACATCAAAGTTTTTTAAATATTCTTCGGCTTTATCAAAAACTTCTAGGGTTCCTTTTAGATTAGGATCTCTATATGAACCAAAGAACATATTTCCGCTTCTTCCAAAGCTGGCAAAAGAACCATAAGCGCCTCCAAGAACACGTATATTACTCCATAGATAATCAAGGCTTTCTATAGTCTTAAGTACTTGTAAACTTCCTTTATAATCATATCCTAACTGTTTAAAATTACATCCCTTCACTACGTATTGAACGTCTCCTTGAGTTAATAACCCTTCATTCTTAGGGTCTATTTCAAATCTATATTCTTTAATTGATAAATCTTTATTATCTAATTTACATACAAAGCTGGATAGACTTTCTTCTATAGCTTTATAATCATCCTCTTCTGAGGCTAAACTTATAATCAAATCTTTTCTATTAAATATAAGTGTTGAAACTTCTTGCAAATTTCTTATTATTTCATCAGATTTTTTATCAAAGTTTTCCTCTAGATCTTCAATGAACTTATAAAATTCTAATCCAGATATTCTTTCTTCGTATTTCCCAACTGGAGAAAAATATGAGAATAATCTATTAGCAGCTACCACATGACCTGCATCAAATATAACCATTTCTAAACGTGATTTTATTTCTTGTATAATTTCTTTTAATCTTTTCTTATCATCTAGCTTTGTATTTAATGAAATATCCTCTAACAGTTCTATAACCTTTGGAACTTTATCTATTAAGGCTTTAGATCTTACTATAAATTTAGGCACAAATTCTCCTGCTGTTCCATTTTGAATAAATGTTGTAGCCGCGTAACTTATTCCTCCAGTATATATATTTATCTCATTTGATAAATCTGCATAACTATATTTTTCTGTTCCTATTCTACCTAATATTCCAGATAGAAGACCAATATAAGGCATATGTGCTTCATCAACAGTTCTAATATCAAATATAAACTTTATATAGGCTATCTTATTTGTAAATATAGGGTGAAATAGCACTTTATTTTCTCCTATTGCTCTTTCTTGTAAGGTCAACTCTTCTGCTTTTTCTGCTATATCTTTTAATGAAAGTAGTGGTACTTTTTCTAGATCTTCTTTCTTTTCTGGTGTAGTCTGCCTCTCTCTTAAAGAATTTGTTTCTGCTATTAATTCATCTAATTCTTTATCAGAAAGTGATGCTTTATATTCACTTAACTTATTCCTTAATTTTTTAGTTTTCTCATCTCCAAGTCCAGGCTTTGGAACTAGAGTAATTAATGAGCCATGATCAGCATTAATTAAATATTTTTCTATAAGTTCTTCAAAATAATTAGTTGTTAATGCTGACTTTATTTTTTCTAAAGTATTTTCAAATTCTAAATGTACTAATGGCTCACCATCATAAAGCCAACTATCCATTACCTTACTATAAAATAATAATCCCTTTGGATAATTTCTTGTATCTCCTTCTCTTAATCTAAATTCCTTTATGTTTATACATGCTTCTATTAATTTTTTATCTATTCCATTTTGTGATAAATTCTTTAAGGTGTCGAAAACAATTTTCTTAAACTCTTCCTTTTTATTATCATTTGAATTTTTTACTACAATACTAAATACTGGCTGAAGTATACTGCTATCAAAAAATCCATATACATCTTTTCCTATACATGAATCTATAAGTTCCTTCTTAAGAGGTGATGCTGGTGTTTCTAAAAGTAAATATTCCAATATATCAAATGCTAAATACACCTCCGGGTTACATGCCTCTCCAAGTACAAAATTTAAACTTAGGAAGGTCTTATCCTTTCCTTGATCTTCTTTTGAGACAGGATATTCACATTTAAAGTCTTTAATTCCTCCAAAAGGCTTTTGAACTTTTATGTGAGAATCTATTTGTTCTTTATTAAAACCACTTAAATACTCTTTATCTATAAATTCAAGCTGACTATTTAAATTTCCATTGCCATATAAGAATATATAACTATTTGAAGGATGATAATATTTTTTATGAAAATCTAAAAATTGTTCATATGTTAAATCCGGAATATGTTCAGGATCTCCTCCGGATTCTACTCCATAAGTTGTATCTGGAAACAAAGATTCTTGTATTTTTCTATAGAGTACATCCTCTGGAGATGAAAAAGCTCCCTTCATCTCATTATAGACTACCCCTTTATAGGTAATATCCTCTTCTTTATTATTAAGTTCATAGTGCCATCCTTCTTGCATTAGTATTTCTTTATACTTATATATATTAGGATAAAATACTGAATCTAAATATACATCCATTAAATTAAAAAGATCTTTCTCATTTTTGCTAGCCA
>JAYFRK010000445.1:0-4971 GCA_034925975.1 Clostridium sp. | reverse complement strand
CCTTTAATAATTTTAAAGTATTTTCATAATCTTTTATACTGCATACTGATATTGATGTGTGAACATATCTACATGGTACAGATATATTTATAATCTTGGCACTGGAGCCAGCCATTACATAAGAACCTGCACCGTTTAATCCTACTGCAGATCCCTTTATCTGGTAAGGTATGCTTTTTTCCCAAGCAATCTCTTTTACTTCCTCAATTATATCTGCGTTATATATAGTTGTTTGGTCCATTATAGCTATTACAGGGCCACTGCCTAATTTTGCAGCTTGCATATTTTCTTCTACACCAGGCATATCATTGCATATAGTTCTTTCAATAATTATTCCTATATCCGGTTTAATATTGTATGCTGATGCATAAGCTCCTCTAGCTTGAATCTCTCCCTGAACATTAAAAATTCCATAGAAGTCGCAATCAAAATTATCCTTTAAAAGCTCTACTAAAATGCTGCAACCTATTCTATTGCACAATGCCTTGCCTTTTATAAGGTTATCTCCAAACTTTTCAAACATTGTATTAAAAGTCACATATTCACCTATAAAAACATTTTGCTTTGCTTCTTCCTTAGATTTTGCGCCAATATCTATACATAAATCGCTTAGCTTATAACTTTTTTCTCTTTCTTTTTTTTCTTGTAAATGTATCGGTTTTAATCCTATTATTCCTGGAATACTATTCTTCCCTATAGTTACATCCCTGCAAGGTAACGCTTTATTATCTATTATACCAAGGGGTGCAAATTTTAGAGTTCCATCCTGATTATATCCTGTTATAATTAATCCTATTTCATCCATATTAGCATTTACTGCAATTTTTTTACCATTGCCTTTTTTATGTGCTATAATATTTCCCATTCTATCTACTTTAATATCATCCACATAGTCTTTAATTTCATCTTTAATTATATTTCTTACTTCACCTTCATAAGCAGAAGGAGCCTTTGCATTACATAACTTTTCTAGAAACATAAAGTTTCCTCCAACTCTTCGTATTTTAACTTTTCTATAAATTTAGCTAATATTTTTCCTGTATTTTTTATATCCTCCATGTTAACCATCTCTACTCTTGTATGCATATACTTTATTGGAATAGACAGTAACAAAGATGGTATTCCCCCTCCTGTAATTTGTATATCCCAAGCATCAGTTCCAGTGTTTCCCGGTTCCACTTCTACTCCATAGGGGATTTTGTATTTTCTGCCTATTTCCATAACTCTCTCATTTAACTTAGGATGTAGATTAGGCCCAATACATATGACCGGTCCATTTCCTAAAATATTTTCTTTATCACTATCTCCCATTGGACCACTATCAAAAGTCGTATCTATAGCAATACCTATATCAGGTTTTAAATTATAACTAGCCATCTTCGCCCCTCTATGCCCCACCTCTTCTTGGCAAGAGCAAACAAAATATACGTCTAACTCATGCTGAACACACTGCAACTCCTTTGCACATTCATACATTGCTACAATTCCTGCTCTATTATCTGTAGTTTTACATGACACATTGTTATTTAATAACTCTATAAAATTACCTTTAATAGTTATAAAGTCTCCTATTTTAACTATTTCTTTTAATTTTTCATTGCTATATCCCGTATCAATGAAAAGACTATCTATCACCAGTACTTCATCTTTTTCATTATCAGTAGCCAAATAAGAAGTTCTAATTCCTATAACCCCAGAAATATCTTCCCTCCCATGAATAACAACTTCTTGAGAAATTAAAGCCTTTGGATCTATTCCAACACCTTTAAATTTGATAAATCCACCTTCACATATATCTGTAATTATTAAAAATATCTCATCAGCATGTGCCATTATCATTATGCTGCCTATTCCTTTGCCTTTTTTATGTATAATTATATTATTCATATGATCTATGTATATATCTCCAAAAGGATCAAAAATTTCTTTTATCATTGGATAAATCATATATTCCCTTCCACTTGGTGCATGTGCTAAACATAATTTTCTTAGTAAATCCTTATTGTCCATAACTTCCTCCCTTTACATAACAAGCTATATTAGTAATTATACAGTTAACTTATACCTCTCACAAGGTGGCACTATCTTATGAAAGTCTCATATAAAATACCTCTTAAACTTTCATCTTTAAATTATTCCAAAAATCATAATAATTATTTACTTGTAGGTGTATATTTTATTTCTATATGTACATAATGTAAATGAAAACTAAATAAAAAAGAAAGCCGCGTAGCTAACTCCCCCCTGAATTACACGCGGCTTTCTTAATTTTATTTAAAATATAAATTTTATCTATAAATATTTTAATAAATTATTATATATTATTTTTGAAGTAAGGTTACTCCCTTAGAAATAGATCTTGCAATTTTATCTTGATATTCACTATCACTTAATTTTTTGTCCTCTTGAGGATTAGACAAAAATCCCATTTCAACTAAAACTACTGGTACAGTAGACCAATTAAAGCCTGTCATGTCATCTCTTTCTACTATCCCTCTACTCTTCATACCAACTTCATTTATTATTGTATCTAATATAACTTGTCCATATGATTTGCTTTGCTTATAAAAGTTTTTAGTATTTTCATTGTTAGAAGGGACAAGAACAGATAAACCATTTGCTGATTTGTTATCAGAGGAATCTGCATGTATTCTTATAACAAGAGAAGCATTAGCATCATTTCCAATCTTTGCTCTTTCTATATTACTCATAGTATTACTAGTATCTTTTTTTGTCATTATAACAGTAAAACCACTTTGTTCTAAGTAACCTTTCAGCTTTAATGCTACCTGCATATTTACTTTGTATTCTGGTGTTTTTGTAACAACTCCATCAGCACCACCTGTTTGTTTATATTTTAGTGTGGAAGATTTAGGTGCTACAGGTTCTTTTGTAAGATCAGCTCTACTTGCATGCCCTGGATCTATTACTATTATTTTATTAGTTAGTCTATGATATGTCTTAGATATAACGCTATTTTTTGAAGTTGAATTTATATTTGATTTTGCTGGTTTTATATTATCTTTTTTTGTATTTTGTTCATTACTTTTTAAATTATTTGTATTTTTTTGTTTATCTTCTTTTTTACTTTCCTCAGGTTTTTCTTCTAAGCTATTACTTTTAGAATTTGATACTTTATCATTCTTAGGTGTAGCTACTGAATTAACATCTTTATTAACTGAGTTATTATTTCCACAAGCTGAAAGTAAAAATGATATAGACATGCATAAAGCAATCATTTTAAATTTTTTCATGTTTATCCTCCCAAAATCCTGTATGTATGCTAAACTAATTCTACTATAATAGCTTAGCACGAAGTAAAACTTTATTCTAGAGAGTTCTTTCTACTTTCCTTAATCAGAGGTGTTTCAAAATATACGCTACTACTTGGAAAGGCAATACAGACTTTTTCCTTTTCTAATATATCCATAATCTTAAAGTTTATATCTTCTTTTATCTGTAAATACTTAGCCCATTCTGCAGTATTGGTAAAACAATATATAGATATATCTAGACTACTAGCAGCAAACTTATCAAAATTAACTATTATACTGTCATCTAATATATTTTCATCTTTAGAAAGCATATCTTTAATTTCTTTTATGCAATTTTGCAATTGTTCTTTAGATGTTTCATAGGTTACTCCTATATTAAATGCTATTCTTCTAGTATCTCTTTTTGTCCAATTGACAATTGTAGAATTAGACAACGTTGAGTTAGGCTCTGTAACTAGTCCCTTATCTATAGCTCTTATTTTCGTACTTCTAAAATTTATATCTTCTACTATTCCCTCAACATTAGATGTCTTTATATAATCTCCAATGGAGAACGGTTTATCTAATATAATAATTAATCCACCAAAAATATTTGCAAGAGCATCTTTTGCTGCAAATGCAAAAGCTACACCCCCAATTCCAAGTCCTGCTACAAATCCACTTACATTATATCCCCACTCATCTAATACAATACTTACTCCTAGTACAATAATTGTAACCCTTAATATTTTAGATAAAAACGGGAAAACTATTTTATCTAGTTTAATATTAAATCTCTTAGATAATTCTTCATATAATAAAGAGTGTTCTGTTGTTAGATTGTAGCAACCCCATATTATTAATATAGCTACTGATGAGTTTAATAAGTGCTTTAAAAATACACTCTTTAAAAGATTATAGGAAAATCCGCCTCCAATAAATAATATTGCAAAGTAAACTCCAGCTACTACAAAAAGTGCCCTAATGGGCCCTTGAAAAGCCTCCAATATTTTTGTATCAATATTAGTTTTAGTTTTTTCTGTTATCTTAACTAAGATTTTTAAAATATACTTAGTAAATATTTTTCTTAAAATCATAAATACAAAAAATATCACTATACCGTAACCTATGTATCTTAATGTATTTTCATTTATTCTACCACTTAATAATGAAACTTTTTCAACAGCATCTTGAAAAACCTCTTGAGCTCCATCCATTTTAATACCTCCATATCAATCAATAATGCCTAACATTAAGTATTATACCCCTAACGTTAGGCAATCTAATTAGCAGCCCATAAATTTCATAATGACAAAAACTACATCTGAAACTACTAGCTCTACTCATACTATATATTTTAATAAACTTTCAAAATTTACTCAAGAAAACAATATGTAAATTAATATAAAGCAAAAACGCATCTCGTAAATGAGATGCGTTTTGGTGATCCACCGGGGAATCGAACCCCGGACAACTTGATTAAAAGTCAAGTGCTCTACCGACTGAGCTAGTGAATCATATTACCTGGCTACGACCTACTCTTCCACACCGTCTCCAGTGCAGTACCATCGGCGCGTTGAAGCTTAACCTTCGTGTTCGGAATGGGTACGGGTGTTACCTTCAAGCCATAATAACCAGATGCATGATTTGTCAAAATCTTCGATTTTGCTAACAAATCAGTACTCATGAGCTATGCTGAGGAGTTTCCTTAGAGAGA
>JAYFRK010000341.1:0-3995 GCA_034925975.1 Clostridium sp. | reverse complement strand
TAGCACAAACCAAGAAAGTTGCGTAACAACTTTCTTACATGACTTAAATAAATGCGTTAGCATGTGGATATTTTTCAAAACAACTTATAAAAAAATATCCTATGAAACAACTTATCTTTTATTCAATGATTAGCAAGCTTTTTAACTTGCTATCTTTAAAGTAATATCTCTGCTCATTCTAATTGTTTACTTAATAATTATATATACTATATGGTAATCTCACATGGCTTAATTAATTGCAGTGAACAAATGCTGTAATTAATACTACTATAATTTCAACAGGCTTCTCCTAAACCCCTGGCACCCTCATCAGGTTAAAACACTATGCACTTTTCTGGTAAATCAATTAATGTAATACTTACTATAGTTAATAAATCATATATGTTCTAGCTAGTAATTACTATTAAAATTTTCACTATATGTATGGTATAAGTAATAGCGGCCTTGACTTAACTAATTTAAGGTGCTAAAAGTTAGAAGTTATATAATTCATAAAGAGAATTTTGAGCAAGTCTTAGAAGTTCTTAGTTTGTGAATTTAAAAATCCCCGTAATTCCCACCTAGGACGGGTGGGAGCCAGACCTGCAGCAGGACGCTGCATAGGGCTGGGTAGGGAATTTTTAAAGGCACAAACTTAGAACTTCTTAACGCAGCGAAGATTCTCTGTTGAATTATATAACTCCGATTTTTAGTACTTTACTTTGTACTTTCAAGGCCGCCATTTTACAGCACTTTACTTAAATTATACTATCATTCGTTCGCTCCACTTACCGCATCTATCACCAAAACATCCAACTACAGATGCTCCATCTTTTATATTTACAACTTCACATCTATTAGGACAACCTTTACATTCAAAGCTATTAGATACAAACTTTGCGTCAGCAACTTCAAGACCTTTAAAACTTGTTCTTCCTACTTTTCTCACTGCTTCTGATCCTATTATAGCTGCTCCAATAGATCCCATAACATCATGGTGCTCAGGAACACTAATTTTAAATCCAAGGGCATCTTCAAAGGATTTCTTTATACCTTTATTGGCAGCAACTCCGCCTTGGAAAAATACCTTTTGCTCTATATCCTTTCCCTTTCCTACGTTGTTAAGATAATTTCTAACTAGAGCTTCACATAGTCCTCTAATTATATCGGCTTCATTATATCCTAATTGTTGTTTATGTATCATATCCGATTCTGCAAAAACTGCACACCTTCCCGCAATTCTAACAGGTACACTGGACTTTAGTGCATAATCTCCAAACCTTTCAATTGGGATTTCCAATCTTTCTGCCTGCCTATCTAAAAAAGAACCTGTTCCAGCAGCGCATACAGTATTCATTGCAAAATCCGTTACAACCCCATTTTTCAAAGTTATTATCTTTGAATCTTGCCCACCTATTTCTATTATTGTACGAACATCTTTGTCAATTTGAAGAGCTGCAACAGCATGAGCAGTAATTTCATTTTTGACTGCATCAGCACCTAATAAAGCTGCTGCTATATGTCTTCCACTACCTGTAGTACCTACAGCTTCTATTTCAGAACTATCATACTTATCTTGCAGCATTTTTAATGCCTGCTGTACTGCCTTTATTGGTCTTCCTTTTGTTCTTAAATATATTTTTTCTAATACATTCATCTCTCTGTCTAAAAGTACAATATCAGTACTAACAGATCCTACATCAACACCCATATAATACATTTTGCTGTCTCCTTTCAAGTAAATCTAAAAACGCTTCGATTCTAGTTACATATCCACCTTCTCCTGTCATTTCATCAACTACTAAACTCATAATTGGAAAATCTTTATCTTTTGATATAGAAGGCAATATAGATTTTGTTATGATTTCAGGCATGCATCCCATTGGGAATATCTGAATAGCACCATCAAGATTTCCTTTTTGAGCAAGCATTGCTTCTCCTATACACTCTCTTGCATGGCCTCCTATATAGTAAGGTAAATATTCTTTAGATGCTCTTCTAAGATCCAAGGAATTTAAATTTAATACTTTCATGGCTGCATCCTTAACCCACCAACTAGGGGTAAGCTTTCTTTTACTACATACACCATAATCCATTAACTTATCTTCTATGTTTAAGTTAGAAAATGGATCAATTACAGTATATATTTCACCTATAACAGCCACTTTTAATGGATTTTTATTTTTATCAATAGGAACTTTCTCTATCTTTTTTCTGTATAACTCAAGTATCTTAATAGCTTCTGCTGGATTATTTTTAGCAAAAACATCTCTTTTGCATTGATTTAATAGCTTTTTACATTCTCCTCTATTAACCTCATATCCAGCTAGATAATGTGCTCTTTCTTCGATTTTATCTATAAGATTTATAGCTTTAAGAGCTCTTAGCGCCGCTATAATTTTTTCATTATTACCCTTTGTACTTCCAGATATTAGATAACCAATTCTTTTCATCAACTCTTTTTTACCTATATCCTTAGGATAATCCATAACTATAAATTTAAGATCATGCCCTAGCTTTTCAAGTAAATTTAATTGAAGTTCGCAATATTCTCCAAATCTACAAGGCCCGCAACTGCCTACTAAGAGTATAGTATCTGCTCCCTGCTCTATACTTTGTATATAGTTACCTATCATTATTTTGAAAGGTAAACACATCTCTTCTGGCGAATGGGCAGCACCTATTTCTAATGCTGCTTTATTGTTAATTGGAGGAACCACATAATCTATCCCCATGCCATCGAAAAATATTTTAGCTGCAATATATACATTACCCATGTGCGGAAATGTTACCTTCAATTCTCTTCCTCCTCTCTATCATATCAACAAAAGCTTCTATTCTTGTATTCACTCCTGCTTCCCCTGTCTGTTCATCTATTTTTAAAATGAGAAATGGAAAATCTCCAATTCTATCCTTTATAAGTTCTATAACCACTGAATCTATACCACAAGCAAAGGAAGATATATATATAATCCCATCTATCTTATTGATTGAATGTAAATATGAGGCTGCTCCATAGGAATTTCTAGCAAAACTCCAAAATGGTCTTTTAAAAAGCTTACTTACCTCTTCATCTATGTTTGCTTCTGGTACAAACTCTTCAGTAGTTATCCCAACTCCAAAATCATGAAGCTTTTCTACCAAATTCATATTTACAAAATTATCGTATATGTTATAAGGATGTCCTAACAAAGCAATATTGATATCATATCCATTGTCATTTATTCCACTTTTAAAATTTCTTTGAATTTCTAGTGCCTTTACATATGCTATATCAATAGCATATAAATTTTTTGTAACCATAAAACCAAGCTTTCTAAACCAGTTATATAGGTTTTTCTCTGAATTTATATATAAGGGTAATTCAGTTATTTCGGGCATATCAGGTATAGAGTTTTTAATCATTTCAGGAAGTCCACAAAATTTAGGACAAATATATTCTTTATCTCTAATGCACATAATTCTAGGAACAATAATCAAATCACATCTATCTCTTAGACTTGCTACGTGTCCATGAAATACTTTTATCGGAAGACATGCTTCATCTACAGAATATTTAACTCCATCATTGAGTATTCTCTTATTTGTGTCATCAGATATTATGATTTCTGCCCCTAGTTCCTTTAGAAATGTCTGAATAAAAGGATAATATTTATAATATAAAAGTCCCTTAGGGATTCCGATTTTCATGTAATTCCTCCTTTATTTTCTAGATATAATCCTACATTTGTTTATTATTGAACAATAACAAAACTTTTATTCACATTAATATTTATTAGTGAAAAAAACACAAAAATATCTACTTGAATTTTTAAAATAACTAATGTAGAATATATACAAGAATTTATTGACCACTAGGTCAATAACAAATGAGGTGCTAATATGAGTATAAAAATTTCAAATTTAAGCAAGAAATTCAAAGCAGGAAAACAAGATTTTTGGGCATTGAGAAATGTGAATTTAGAAATAAAAAATGGAGAGATTGTTACCATTTTAGGCCCTTCTGGTTCAGGCAA
>JAYFRK010000532.1:0-2510 GCA_034925975.1 Clostridium sp. | reverse complement strand
GTATTAAAAAAGATGAATAAATATACAATTCCTACAATTAAACCAACAGTGAGTATGCTGAATGCTATTTTTTTGCCTTTACTTAGGTTCTTAATTTTTTCTAACACTTTATTTAAACTTTCTTTAATTTTGTCCATTTATTTAGCACTCCTAACTATACCTGCATTCTATTGATTTCTTGATATGCCTCCACAATTTTATTTCTAATTTGTACTGCAAGTTGGAGAGAAAGTTTAGCTTCTTCTGTTTTTATCATTACTTCATGAATATCTGTACCCTCACCCTTTATGAAACTTTCTGTTGTACTTTCAGATTCTAATTGTTTCTCATTAACCTGATCTAATTTATTTTTTAAAGTCTCAGCAAAATTTACAGTATTAGGTTCACTTTCAACCTCTTTTTTTACTGAATCATCTAAGTTTACTGAATTCAATTTTGAATAAATATAATTATCTGGTATAAAATCATTAACTTTCATAATCCATACTCCTATCTACCAATTTCTAATGCTTTCATAAACATACTTTTTTCTGAATTTATAGCAGTTACATTAGCTTCATAAGCACGAACAGATGCTATCATATCAGCCATTTCATTTAAAATATTAACGTTAGGCATTAAAACATACCCTTCTCTATCTGCATCAGGATGGGATGGATCATACACTCTTCTAAGAGGAGATTCATCTTCAACAATCCCTACGGCTTTTACTCCTTTAAAATTCGTTTCATTAGGATTATTTTTATTTAATTCCCCTGTCAAATTTTCTTGAAAAACAGCTATCTTTCTTTTGTATGGTTGTCCATTTTCGCCCCTTGTAGTAGAAACATTAGCTACATTTGAAGATATTGTATCCATTCTAAGTCTTTCAGCTGAAAGACCACTTGCACTTATTCTAAGTGAATCAAAAGCACCCATCTTATCTTCCTCCTGATATTACATATCGTTTTGTTGACATTCTTGAATTAAGTTCAGTTATTAATGCATTATACTTTAGTGTATTCGCAGCTAAGTTTACTGTTTCAGTAACATCATCTACATTATTGCCGTCTTTTCTCATGCTGGTTGAATCATCTCGTTTAACTTCTATTTGACCATATTCACTTTCGTTGGAAATATGTCTTTTATCTGTTGTCTCAAGCTTAAGCTTGTCTTTACTTTCCTTTAAAGTTTCTTCAAAAGTTACGTAAAGTCTTTTATATTCCTTGGTATTTATATTGGCTAGATTATTTGCAATAACTTTTTTTCTATCTTCTGCTGCGTCTAATGATTTTTTTAATAATTCGTAAGTTCTTTCGCTTTCTGACATATTGTTTATCTTCAAATTACCACCACTCCTTAAATTCACACACACTACAATTTTTTTCAATTTACTCTTAAATGCAACATATTCTCTTAGGCGTCAACCATATTATTTAAAATAAACCAGCAATAGCATCTCTTTTCCTATATAATACTCACATGTAATATATTATAATACATTTTCTTCTATTTTTAAACAGTTTTAATCAAAATTTTATTTATAATTAAAATTACTATTAAAATTAAGTATTTTTTGTACATTTATATTCTATTCATAATATATTTTCAGAAAATTTCAACAGTAACAGCTAATTTTATAACAAGATTTACCTCCAAAAATCATAATTCACCATATATGTCTAAATTATTATGTCATAATAATTATATAACCTAAATGAAAAATTTGCTAGAATATTATAATTATACGTAAAAAAAAGACTAGTAAATTATTCATTTACCAATCTATTTTTCATACAATTCATAATTTGTGCTCTCATTTTAATATGTTTTATTATTTACATTAAAGCTCATTTTATAAATCTTTCAAACTCATCTGCAGAAATTGGCCTACTAAAGTAATATCCTTGTATTTCATCACAGTTGATCTCTCTTAACACACTATATTGATCTTTTATTTCTACACCTTCTGCAATTACAGTAATTCCTATTTTATGAGCTAATTCTATTAAACCCTCCACTATAGACTTATTACTTTCACTTAAATGAATTTCATCTATAAAGGATTTATCTAATTTCAATTTATTAATTGGCAGTATTCTTAAATAACTTAAAGAAGAATATCCTGTTCCAAAATCATCTAGTGCAATTTTAATTCCTAATGCTTTAAGTTCATCTAAGATTAATAAATTTTGTTTTACATATTTCATTAGTATACTTTCAGTTATTTCTAACTCTAAATATTCAGGTGGAAGTTTAGTCTCTTCTAAAATATCCTTTACGGAATCTAAAAATCCTTCCTGCTGAATTTGAACTACAGAAACATTAACACATATGGTAATAGGTGAAAAGCCCCTATCTAACCATTCCAAATTTTTTAAGCAAGCTTCTTTCAGCACCCATCTTCCTATCGGATTTATAAGAGATGTAGCTTCAGCTAGAGGAATAAATTCTCCTGGACTGATGTTTCCAAATTCATTGCTTTTCCATCTTAAAAGAACCTCTGCTCCTTTAGTTTTTCCACTTATTAC
>JAYFRK010000510.1:0-12999 GCA_034925975.1 Clostridium sp. | reverse complement strand
GCCCTTTTAAAATCTAACAGTGTTTCATCCGCATCAAAGATAATAAGCTCATATTTCATCCTTATCCCTCCAATAATTCAAAGAGTGGTTACGCATACTTATTATAATTACATTATATGAATTTTATAAATTACTATGTTTAAATAAACAAGCCATCACCTTTAAATTTATCTGGTGATGGCTTGTTTATATTGATTCTTATTTTAATATTGTATTGTTCTTAATATCTACATTATTAAAAATAACTCTATCTTTATCTTCATCATTAACTAAATCTTTTACACAATTATTTTTTATACTGCCTCCGTTTACTATTACTTTAGAATAAAGATCAACTTGGAATAGCGCATAACCCGTATCATAATCATAATTTATCATATTATTATATATATTACATCTATTAAATTCTACACTACCACTATCATATATCTGGATCAAATCATACTCTCTACAATCATAAAAATTTGAATCATTAAACTTTACATTCTTGGATTCATTTATATCCATAATACCATATGAACATTCTTTAATAATTGAATTATTGAAGAAGAAATTTTCAACATCATATAGCGTTACCCCCATAGTACCACAGCCAAACAATTCAGAATTATTTACATTTATATTTTTGCTGCTATCAAAGTAAAGTACACCTCCTGTGCAATAACCTTCATCTGGATAGTGTCCTGCAATTATATTTTCAATGTTAATGTTATTGCAATTACTAAAATTAAGTACAGTTGCATATCTTGGCTCAACAAGCAACTGCACTTTTGCCCCTTCTTCACCTTTAATTGTTAGATTGTCTAAGTTTCTGATTATTAATTCCATTCCATCAAAAACTTCTCCGTATCTGATATATTTATTATTTAAAACTAGAGGAGCTAACAAGTTGTAGTCACCAGCTTTTAATATTAATGTCCTATTAGGTCCTATATTCTCAAGTAATTCTTTCGTGTTTTTGACTTCTATTATTGTATTTTGAACTATGCTAAATGGCATTTTAACATTATTATTTAATAAACTTCCATCTTTAGCTTTTAAGTCCTTAATATATAAAGTGTACCTCTTTCCCTCAACATACTTTTGGCTTGGTATAACCTGTATTTCTGTATTATCAAAATTCAATCTTATAGATGTAGAAACTAGATTTTCATTTTCATCCATGACATAAATATTTTTTCCTATAGCTGTGGTACTATCTATTGATTTATTAAATTTGATTTTCCATTCCTTATCATTAGAAATATTTGTTTTCTCAGTAATTGCTCCCCATTTTATAGTGTCTGTCATCATTTCCTGACTAGATAAAGCATGAACCTTTGTTAAATTAAGAAACGAAAAAATTAGTAAAGTTAAACATAGAATAGATGTCCTTTTGAATTTATTTTTAATCAAAAAAATCCCTCCTCATATTATCTTTCTTCCTAATATTCTATGTTAATACTTAATTTTCCTTTAAAAATATGTAAATAACATTAATATTATCAACTTTTTATTTATGACTCTGTTTTAAATGAATGTTGATTTTTACATTCATTTAAAACTTTCCATTAGTACGTTAGGCTGTTTTAAAGATTGTTGAGTTCATTATACGAAATCAACAATCTCTTAAAACGCAGTATATTATATGAGTTTTTCTGCAGTAAACTTTTTTGATATCATATTCACAAGAACATAGTCTAAAATAAATAGAATTGCTCCTGCCACCACTACCATCATATTATTAAGTAAAAATAGCCCTGTGGTCTGTCCTACGATTAAAAATAGTACTGGAAGCACTAACAAACCACCTATTTGTTGAGCTTCCTGGAAGCTCTTAGACTTAGCTGATATAAGAGCAGTAAAAGTTAATGAAAATAATGTTATTGCTGGAGTTAGCCATAAAATTATAATGATCCACTTTATATCCGGAAAAATTATTCTATTAAATTGAAGAAATCCTCCAATATTGATTACAATTCCAAATAAAATATAAGACACTAAAGTTATTACATATGAGGGTATAAAGATGCTAAGTATCTTCGCCTTTAATAGTTGTTCCATAGTTATTGGAGTATAAAGTAAAGTTTCCATGGTTTTATGCTCTTTTTCTCCTACAAAACTACTTGCCCCTAACATGCTAGAAAGCATTATGGGAATTATTAAAAACAGTGCTGGAAACATAAAATTTAAAGCTGATTTTAATATTAATTGCCCTTGTGGTAATTCTTTATATTCCTTTGGTAAATTTTCTATAAGCCTATCCAATCCATTTATTGCTCCAATTCCCTTACCGCCAAAATGACTAGCTACAACTAAAACAGTTGGAATAATCACCATCATGATTATAGGAACAATTATCATAGGCACATAAATTTGCTTTGATCCAGTTATTTCTCTTATATCTTTATACATTAATGTTCTTTCAATTCTATTCATTATTATCACCCCTCATGTAACTAAAATATAACTTTTCTAAATTCCATCTTTCATGATTTACTTCATATACTCTTCCGCCGCTATTTAATATATTATATAAAAGCTCTGAGGCCTCTTCATCATTAGATATGGACTTCTTATAGATACCTTTTTCATAACTAACCAAGCCATATTTACTTCCATCAAACTTTCCTCTTATACTAAGAGTTATTCCCGCCCCCTTATCCTTTATAAGTTCATGAAAAGAACCTATTCCAAGCATCTTTCCCTTATTTATAAATCCATATAAACTACAAATTTCTTCTGCATACTTTAACTGGTGAGTACATAAAAAAATAGTTACCTCATTCTCATCTGCTAATCTTTTTATAAGCCTTGTGACATTTAAAGCGGTTTCTGGATCTAGCCCAGAGGTTGGTTCATCTAAAAACAGAATCTTTGGCTGGTGAATTAATGCTATAGCTAGAGATATTCTCTTTTTCATACCTGTACTGTATTCTTTTACTTTTTTATCTTTAGCACCATAAATTTCCAGTTTCTCTAATATATCTCCGCTTCTTCTCTTTATCTCTTCCTCGTCTATTCCATGCATTCTTCCGAAAAATAATAAATTTTCTTCGCCAGTAAGATTTTCATATGAAGAAGCACTTTCTGTCATAACACCACTTATTCTATGAATATCTAATGGATTTTTTATTATATCTTTATCCAAAATTTCAGCACTACCGGAACTTGGAGTTAATATTCCATTTAAAATTCTCACTGTAGTAGTCTTACCTGAGCCATTTGGACCTAAAAATACAAATATTTCTCCCTTTGGTATAGAAAAGCTTATATTATCTAAAACTTTATTACTTCCATCATAAGATTTTGTAAGATTATTGATATTTATTGCATTCATGCTATCACTCCTTTTTCCTTAATATAACGCTGAACTTGAAAAAAAGTTCATATAAATTTTAAATATTAATAATTCAGCTTATAAATATTTTTATACATTTTACTCACAAATATAAATTGGCTTATAGCTAGACTAGCCATAAGCCAAAATTTATATTTAATATAAACTTGGTGTCTTAATATTTTTATTTCTCTTATTTACATATAAATTTCCTTTAGAATCTATTTGAGCTAATAAAACTTCCTCTACACTACTCACTCCAAAAGCCTTTAGCTGTTGATATAGCCAACTTTTATCTTGCTTTAAAAATAATAAATTATCCTCCATAATTCTTCCATCTATAATTAGAGAATAGCTTAAATTAATTGGTGAAGTAGTGATTGCCAAATCTGATGGTTGAATTGGTCTTGATTGTGACTTAGGTATAACTGATATTTTTCCACTTGGCTCAACAATAACAAATTCTATATCAGCTAAATCTTGATATCCTTTTAATCTTAATTCAGACATTAGCAGTGGAATGTTTATACGGCTTTTTTTAAGCTCATCTTTCAATATTTTTCCATTAACAACTAAGACTAAAGGAGTTGCATCTATATTATAAAAAAATTTGCTTAAAGATATAATTCCTATTAATACTGCAACAATAGTTACAGCTAACCCGCCTATGGTAGCCTTAGTAACAATTTTATAGACCAATGGTTCAGCAGTTATATTGCTTAAAATCATAGTAGCTGCTAAATCATAAGAAGTCATATCAGCAATTGATTTTTTACCTAAAAATCTTAAACATGTCCAAGTAACTAACATCATTACTCCAGCCTTTGCCAATAGTACGATAATCTCCATATAGATTATATTCTCCTTTCAAGGTATAGGTAAAAATCTTTTAAAGTTTTTCCAAAGTTTTTCTGCAATCATTGTATTTGACAGTGCTTCTGAAGCATTTTTATTTTCAGTACTTTTTATTATCCTACTTATAGCATCTTCCATTCTTGAAAAATCCTCTTCCCCATAATTTAAAGCAACCAATGGAACTAACTTTCCCCATGTTTCTTCTAATTTAATCGCCTTTAAGTTAGCTTCATTCCACTTTTTATTAGTAATACATTCCTCTATATTCAGTAATTCTCCTGGAAAATTATATCTAGTAAATACTTGTGACCTAATTGAAAAATAACTTGTGAATATTATTACTATTAGTAAGAACAGTATCATATCTATTGTTTTACTCCTCATTGCACCCACACCTTTGTTAATTATATAAGTATACTTATTTTTATAGTTTGCACCTAATTGCAAAAATATGTAGAAGATATGAAATGAGTATATTTCATCTAAATATATAAAAATACTTCTTTATTTATAAAAGAAATTTAAATTTCAATTCTAAATAAAGAAGTAGATTCTAAATTACTAAGCTATACTATTATTTCTATCCTCTATATTGAGGTTCCTCATCCTTTACGAAATCAAGTCTGCCTTGTATTGCTTGTGCTACATTTTCAACATTTGTTGATAATTGACTAAACATTTGTTTAGCTTCTTGGCAATCTGTATCTAGTGAAAATGTCTTTAGATCTGATGCTAATCCTTTAGCAGAAGCTAAAGCTTGTTCTAACTTATTCCCTGTTGGCATTTTTATCTCTCCTTTTCAATCTTATTAATAGTAAACTCAACAATAATAGTTTGACCTGTTAGTTTCAATTTATGAGTTTAAGTAAATAAAAAAGAAATTATATATTTTCCACTATTACAAATTTTTCTTAATAATAATTTAGTAACTCATATCTATATATCCGCATAATATGTAATGAGACAAGCTTTCTTTAAGCATTGCTTCAATTCCCATTATATTGAGGAAGGAGTAAAATATATGAGTAATAGACACACAGAAGTTGTAATACTAGTGTGCAGACTAGGCTGTGGCTTTGGATGGAATAACGAATTTATAGTTGAAAGATGTAGCCATAGAAGAATACCTGGCGGCATACGCTGCAGCGAAGCTATAGAAAGACTTCTTAACGCTGGATTTAGGCTAATAAGCACTGAATCTATTGATTGTGGACAAGTTGTATATACCTTTGTAAGACATCATCATAGACCTAGACCAAGACGTGAAGCTCCAACAGTTACCGAACCTGAAGAAAATCACATTCAATGTTAATATGAAATTTGATAAAAATTTTAGGCTGATATAAGAATCAATATTTATTTAAAATAAAGAGCTAAAATAAAAAGAGTCCCTCATATAATTAAATTTTAAATATGTGGGGCTCTTTATCATTAAATATTTTTATTAGCTTTTAAAAATTCAGTTATAAATAAATCTATATCTCCATCCATAACTGCTTCTACATTCCCAATTTCCTTGTTTGTTCTATGATCCTTTACCATAGTATATGGTTGGAATACATAAGATCTTATTTGACTTCCCCAACCAATATCTTTTAAATCTCCGGTAAGGTCTTCTATTTTTTCTTTATGCGCTCGTTCTTTAAGTTCTACTAACTTTGACTTAAGCATGCTCATAGCAGTATCTTTGTTTTGGAATTGACTTCTTTCACTTTGGCTCTGAACAACTATTCCTGTTGCCAGATGGGTAATTCTAACTGCTGAATCTGTTTTATTAACATGTTGCCCACCGGCTCCACTAGAACGATATGTGTCTACTCTTAAATCTTCTGGCCTTATTTCTATATCTTGGCTTTCTGTTAATTCTGGAAGTACTTCCATAGATGCAAAAGAGGTTTGCCTCTTTCCATTAGCATTAAAAGGAGAAATTCTTACTAAACGGTGAATACCTTTTTCCGCTTTCAAATATCCATATGCAAATTCTCCAGACACTTTTAAACTCACACTTTTAATTCCAGCTTCATCTCCAGGTATTAAATCTAATGTTTCAATTTTATATCCTTTTGATTCTGCCCATCTTGAGTACATTCTTAAAAGCATCTGAGTCCAGTCTTGAGCATCAGTTCCACCAGCTCCGGCATGGAGAGTTAATATAGCATTATTTTTATCGTACTCTCCTGAAAGTAAAACCTGTATTTTAAAATTATCTATTATTTTATCTATATCATTTATTTCGCTTTCCATTTCCTCTACAGAAGATTCATCCTCTTCTTCTATACTCATGTCAATTAGAACTTCTAGATCTTCTAATCTTGACTTAGTATTATTATAACTGTCTAATCTATCTTTTAACCCTTTGGCTTTTTGTGCTACTTCTTGGGCTCTATTAATATCTTCCCAAAAATTTGGTTCCTGCATAGTATTTTCAAGCTCTGATAATTTTTTTTCTAGTATTCCTACGTCAAAGTGAAACCCTCACTTCATCTAAATTTCTTTTTAATTCAGATACTCTATTTCTAGCTTCTTCTAACTGAATTATCATTTGATCACATCCCTCATTAATTTTTATTGAATATAATATAATTATAAGTAAAAAACCCAGCACAGCTGGATTTTTTACTTTGGTTATCTTGACTTATTTTCCACAACAATTCTTGTATTTTTTTCCACTTCCACAAGGACAAAGATCATTTCTGCCTATTTTATCATCTTTTCTTCTAACAGGCTCTTTTTTTAGAGAATCATCTCCGCCCATATTTGTTGAAGTTTCTTTCACAACTCTCTCTCTTTCCATAGTAGCAGGACTTGCAACTTGAACATGGAATAAGTACTTAGCAGTGTCTACTTTTATACTTTGTATCATTTCTTCAAACATTTCGCTACCTTCAAATTGGTATGCTTGAACAGGATCCTGTTGTCTATACGCTCTAAGTCCCATACCTTGTTTTAGGTGATCCATATTGTCTATATGATCCATCCACTTAGTATCAACAACCTTTAATAAGATTACTCTTTCTATTTCTCTCATTTGGTCAGATCCAATAACCTCTTCTTTTTGTGCATATATTTCTTCAGCAATTTGAATTAGCTTTTCTTTTATTTCATCATCAGCCATAACTTTTAGTTCGTCTACGGCAACAGTTCCCTTTGGAAGATATATTTCTTCTAAATAAGAGATAAGCTTATTAATATCTTCTTCTAATTCTTCATCTAACCCTGACATATGAGCACTAACTGCCTGTGCAATAACGTCTCTTATCATCTCTTGAACGTCATCTTTTAATGATTTTCCTTCAAGAACTTGTGATCTTTGTTTGTATATAACTTCTCTTTGTTGATTCATAACATCATCATATTTTAAAACAGTTTTTCTAACATCAAAGTTATTTCCTTCAACTTTCTTTTGAGCATTTTCTATAGCGCTGCTAACTAATTTACTCTCTATTGCGTCTTCATCACTTAAACCAAGTTTTTCAACTATGCCTTGAAGTCTTTCTGATGCAAATATTCTCATTAGGTCATCATCCAAAGATACATAGAATCTTGAGAATCCTGGGTCTCCTTGACGTCCAGAACGTCCTCTTAATTGATTATCTATACGTCTTGACTCATGTCTGTCTGTACCTATTACTTTAAGACCACCAAGGTCTGTAACTTCTTCTGCAAGTTTAATATCAGTACCACGTCCTGCCATATTTGTAGCAATAGTAACTGTACCCTTTTCACCAGCATGAGAAATAATTTCAGCTTCTTGTTCATGATATTTGGCATTAAGAACTCTATGAGGTACCCCTTTTCGCTTTAACATATCAGAAAGAAGTTCTGACTTTTCGATACTTACTGTACCAACAAGCACTGGCTGCCCTTTTCTATAAGTTTCTTCTATATCATTAACTATAGCTTTAAATTTAGCTTTTTCTGATTTGTATACTACATCTGGTGAATCCATTCTTGCTACTGGCATATGAGTTGGTACAACTATTACATCTAATCCATAAATTTCTCTAAATTCGCCTTCTTCTGTCTGAGCTGTTCCAGTCATACCAGAAAGTTTAGAGTACATTCTAAAATAGTTTTGGAATGTTATAGTTGCAAGAGTTTTTGATTCTTTTTGTATTTTTACTCCTTCTTTAGCTTCTATAGCTTGGTGAAGACCATCACTATATCTTCTACCTTCCATAAGTCTTCCTGTAAATTCATCTACTATTATAACTTCATCATCTTTTACCATATAGTCTTTATCACGTTTCATCATGTAATTGGCTTTTAATGCTTGAACTACGTGGTGCTGAACTTGCATGTTTTCTGCATCAGCATAGTTTTCTATATGGAAGAACTTTTCTGCCTTATCTACTCCTAAATCTGTTAATATTACTGAGTTAGTTTTTTCATCCTTTGTATAGTCTTCCTCTTTTAATGACTTAGCAAAGAAATCTGCAACTTTATAAAAATCGGTAGACTTTTCCCCTTCTCCAGAAATTATTAATGGGGTTCTAGCTTCATCGATTAAGATAGAGTCGACTTCGTCAACTATACAATAATTTAGTTCTCTTTGAACTCTTTCCTCTTTATATATAACCATGTTATCTCTTAAGTAATCAAATCCAAATTCATTGTTTGTTCCGTAAGTTATATCGCTATTATATGATTCTCTTCTTTCGTCATTATTTAATTCATGTACTATAACTCCTGTAGTAAGTCCTAAGAAACCATATAATTCACCCATTTGGTCTCTATCTCTTTTAGCAAGATAGTCATTTACTGTGACTACATGAACACCTTTTCCTGATAATGCATTCAAATAAGCAGGTAGTGTTGCAACTAATGTCTTACCTTCACCAGTTTTCATTTCTGCAATTCTTCCTTGATGCAAAACTATTCCACCCATAAGCTGCTCTCTAAAATGTTTCATTCCTAAAACTCTTCCTGAAGCCTCTCTTACTACTGCAAAAGCTTCTGGTAGTATATCCTCTAATGTCTTACCTTCTTCTAACATTTTTTTAAATTCAGTAGTTTTATTTCTTAATTCTTCATCAGTTAAGTTTTTTAATTTATCATCATAAGATTCAATTTTATCAACTATAGGAATAATTTTTTTTAGTTCTCTTTCACTATATGTACCAAATAACTTCTCAAATAATCCCATTTACTTCATCCTCACTAACCATTTTTATATTTTATAAAAAATCCTTAATTTAACTACACTTATTGATTATAACATCTAATTATACTGGGTTCAACAGCATAGATTTTAAATAATTATTACATTTGTATAAAATTACTACCTAATTATTTAAATTAAATTTACTACTTTATTTATTTTAAAAACAAGTAAAAAGGAGGTGTTTTACCTCCTTTAATTACTTTTATCTAATATTCTGGTTCTATTAATCCATATTGACCATCTTTCCTTTTATATACAACATTTACTTCGTTAGTATCAGCATTAGTATATACAAAGAAGTTATGTCCTAGAAGCTCCATTTGAAGTATAGCCTCTTCGTCATTCATTGGTTTTACTGGGAATCGCTTTGTTTTTACTATTTTAAATTCATCATTTACATCTACAGATGAATTATAATCAGGTATAAATTGGAACTTTAATGCATCACCATATTTTCTTCTTTCTAATTTAGTCTTTTGTTTTCTTATCTGTCTTTCTAATTTTTCTAGTACTATATCTATAGCAGAATACATATCATCATTACCTTCTTCTGCTCTCAATATAACTCCATTGAAAGGAATTGTAACCTCCACTATTTGCCTATTCTTTTGAACACTTAAAGTTGTATTTGCTTCTACACTAGGACTAAAATACTTTTCTAATTTAGATAATTTTCGTTCAACTGCCTCTTTCAATCCTTCTGTCACAGTTATGTTTTTTCCATTTACTGTTATGTTCATAAAGCCAGCCCCTTTCTTAAATATCTTCTAATATATTAGGAGATATGGTTGGTTAGTATTTGTATTATTATTTGTGCTATTTATTATATTCTATTACTAATTTAAATTAATAACAAATTATTCAGGCTGAATTTACAGAATATTAACGCATTTTATTCTCATATACAATTACTTTCCTCTTTATATTTCTCTATTAATATATAACTTCTAGAGAGATAATTTGAAGCTTTTATGATATAATAGAATTTAGGGGCATTATTATGTTACTTCTTGCAGCGGTGGCTATGTACACCTCTTTTGCGCCATGCTCTACCATGTCTTTTGCACAGTAAAAAGCTGTAGCGCCTGTTGTTACTACATCATCTATCAAAAGTATAGTCTTACCATGGATTTCTTTACTGTTAATACTTTTATAAGAGTTTTCTAAATTATTCCATCTTTCTTCAGCAGTTAACCCTATTTGATCTTTTGTATCCCTTATTTTCTTTAAGAGTGGTATAACCTTAGTATTTGTATCATTTCCAATTAGTTTAGCTATATATTTGCTTTGATTATATCCTCTTTTTCTAAGACTTTTCTTTGTTAAAGGCACATAAGTAATTATGTCAAATTTTAAGTTATGTCTTTTAATAGTAGACAACATATACTCTACTAAAGCTTCACCAGCTTTAAAATCGCTTTTATATTTCAATCTAGCTATTAACTCTTTTACCAGACCTGAATAATAAGCTGCGCTATAGCACTTAAATTTATACTCCTTAACTGAAATGTCGAAAGCATCATTGCACGGTTTAATTTTCAGGGTGCAATTTCTGCATAATAACTTTCCATTTCCAGTATACTCTTTACATGATATACACTCTTCTCCTGAACTATATATAACATCTAATATGCAATCTACTAAATATTTTATATCCTTAATAAATCCATTTCCCATGCTTCTTTATTGAAGTATCTTGTTATACTTCTAGATATGTCAATATCCTCAGTTTCATTATTTCCAAGAAATACAACTTCACCTCTAAGGTTTTTCTCACTTCTTCCTACCTTTCCACAAAGATAAACTAACTTTTTATAATCAAAATATTTATCATCAGCAAAAAATACCATAACATTAACATTATTTAAATCAAACTTTATATCATCAAAATGATTGGTAATAATTATTCCATTCTTTGCACTAATAAACTTATATAAAGTATTTTTATCATTATTATTCTTTACATAATATAATGTACTTTTTACAAACTTGCTGCAATACTTAGATAAATAATTATATACATTGTTTACCCTATCTTCATCTGGAACATATACAATAACCCTACCATTACAGTTTATTGACCATTCTAAATACTCATAAATTACATACGGTATATCTTTATTTATATCTATTCTGGTAGAAATAAATTTCGGCTCTACTATAGGGTAATGATTTGCCCTTACAGGGAAGATTACTTCTCTGCTTCCATTAAAAATTTTTTCTATTGAATAGACTAATACTTTACCATTATCTTTACATTTCCTTATTGAAACTTCTGCAATATCTTCCTTCTTGTAAAATGAAAAACTTTTTATATCATCATAAATAACTAAATCAAATTCAGATTTGATTTTATCTAGATTATTATGTTTGGTTATAACTAAAAGTGCTCTATTATAATCACTATTTTCTTTAAAATATACATATTGCCTGAAACTACTTAACTTTTTTATATCCTTTATAAGTTGAACATCGCTAGGTTCCTCATTGGTTATATATAAAACCTTCTTATTATTTTTTGTGAAACTTAATATTAATTCTAAAAAAAGTTCAGCTAAATTATATGGTGGTGAAATTAAATTCATAAATTTTTCTTTTCCCAGGCTCCAATCAATTATTTCTTTAATCACTTTTTCTTTTGTGCCACTATAGCCTGTATTAGCTAGATACATTCCACTCTCATCCCCTTAGGATAAACTTTTATCATTAATAACATCACCTTCTAGTATATTCAATATCCTCCATTTTAGTGCCGAATACCTTTCATAACTTCTATTATTATTAATCATAAAACTAACAGCCTTTTGAAGCCCCACTAAGACTACCATTTTTTTAGCTCTAGTAATTCCTGTATAAAAGAGATTCTTATTCATTAAAAGTGGCGGGCCCATAAACATTGGCATAATAACTACTGGAAATTCACTTCCTTGACTCTTGTGAACCGTCATAGCATATGCAAGCTCTAGTTCATCCAAATACATATTGTCATAAGTAATTTTTCTTTCTTCATCAAAAACTACATTTACTTTATCTTCATCTATTTTCCATACATAGCCTATGTCTCCATTAAATACTCCCAGGCCCTCTTCTTCCCCTTCTCCACTTATTCTGGTCCATTTTAAGTTATAATTATTTTTGGTTTGCATAACCTTATCTCCAACCCTAAATATATTGTCTTTAAATTCAATTTCACTTTTTATTTTGTCTTTAGGGTTTAATATTTGTTGAAGTCTCTTATTTAAACTCTCTACTCCTAGTATTCCTTTCCTCATTGGAGTTAATATCTGAATATCCTTTATTTTATTCCAATCTCTATTAAACTTTGGCAGTCTTTCATAAATAAGCTCTACCAATGTATCTAAAATTTTTTCTGGATCTTCTCCCTTTAAAAAATAGAAATCTTTATTTTTTTTATTTAGAATAGGCATTTCTCCATTATTAATTTTATGAGCATTTACTACAATCATACTTTCTTCAGCTTGCCTAAATATATCTTTTAATCTTACAACCTTTACACACTTACTCTCTATTAAATCTCTTAATACATTTCCTGGTCCTACAGAAGGTAATTGGTCTGCATCACCAACTATTATAAGTCTTGTTCCCATAGGAATTGCCTTAAGTAAGTTATTCATAAGCAATATATCTATCATGGATGCTT
>JAYFRK010000057.1:0-6457 GCA_034925975.1 Clostridium sp. | reverse complement strand
TGATGGAACTCCTTCTCTTATAAGTGTTCCTGTTACTGGATCTATTTTAACTTGGTTTGTATCTGGAACTTGTTTTAAACAAACAACTATCTTCATTGTTCAATTCCCTCCTTAATTAATCTCTTATCTGAATAAGTCTCCTGAAATAACCATCTTTTGAACTTGAGATGTTCCTTCATAGATTTCAGTTATCTTAGCGTCTCTCATTAATCTTTCTACTGGATAATCTTTAGTATATCCGTATCCACCAAGCATTTGAACAGCTTTAGTAGTTACTTCCATAGCTGTTTCAGCAGCAAATAATTTAGCTGTTGCAGCTTCTACTCCATAAGGAAGTCCTGCTTGTTTATTAGAAGCAGCTTTGTATACTAGGTATCTAGCAGCTTCAATTCTAGCTTTGCAATCTGCAGCCATCCAAGCCATTCCTTGGAATTTATATAATGCTTTTCCGAATTGTTTTCTTTCTTTCATGTATGCTACAGCTTCTTCTAAAGCACCTTCAGCTAATCCTAATGCTTGAGCAGCTATACCAATTCTTCCTCCATCAAGAGTCTTCATTGCGATCCCAAATCCTTTTCCTTCTTTTCCAAGTAGGTTAGCAGCTGGAACTACGCAATCTTCAAATACAAGTTCAGTAGTTGATGAAGCTCTGATTCCTAATTTATCTTCTACTTTACCTATTGAGAATCCAGGGAAAGATTTTTCTACTATAAATGCAGATATTCCTTTAACACCTTTGCTCTTATCAGTCATAGCGATAACTATGAAAGTATCAGCATATCCACCATTTGTTATGAAGATTTTTTGTCCGTTAAGAATATAGTTATCTCCATCTTTAACTGCTACAGTTTGTTGTCCTGAAGCATCAGTTCCTGCATTTGGTTCAGTTAAACCGAAAGCACCAATTTTTCTTCCGCTTGCTAAATCAGGAAGGTATTTTTTCTTTTGTTCTTCAGTTCCGAATGCATCTATTACAGCTGCACAAAGTGAAACGTGAGCTGAAAGGATAACACTGTGAGTACCACATTTTTTAGCTAATTCTTCAACAGCTAAAATGTATGATAAGTAGTCAGAACCTGCTCCTTCATACTCTTTTGAAAAAGGTAATCCCATTAATCCATATCTAGCCATCTTTTTAACGTTTTCTATTGGAAACTCCTCTGTTTGGTCAATTTCACCAGCGATTGGTTTCACTTCATTTTCAGCAAACTCTCTAACCATTTGTCTTACTAATTCTTGCTCTCTAGTAAATTCAAAATTCATTACCTTAACCTCCTATCTGTTTTTAAAGCCTTCTAATTTTCTCTTTTCAACAAATGCTGTCATAGCATCAGTTTGATCTTCTGTTGAGAAGCATTCTCCAAATATTTCTGCTTCAATCATTATTGCTGTATCCATATCTACTTGCATACCTCTGTTGATAGCTTGTTTGCATAGTTTTACAGCAATTGGTGCTCTACCTGCAATTTCACTTGCAAGTTTCTTTGCTTCTTCCATTAAAGCCTCTGGTGCAACTACTTTGTTTACAAGACCTATTCTAAAAGCTTCTTGAGCATTTATTATTCTTGTTGAATAAATCATCTCTTTAGCCATACCCATACCTACAAGTCTTGCAAGTCTTTGAGTTCCTCCAAATCCTGGAGTGATTCCAAGGCCTGCTTCTGGCTGTCCAAATTTTGCCTTTTCTGAAGCTATTCTTATGTCACAAGCCATTGATAATTCACAGCCACCGCCTAGTGCAAAACCATTAACAGCAGCTACAACTGGTTTTTCTAATGTTTCCAATTTTCTGAATACTTTGTTCCCAAGTACTGCAAAGTTTCTTCCTTGTAAAACATTCATATCTTTCATTTCTGATATGTCTGCACCAGCTACAAATGCCTTTTCTCCAGCTCCAGTTAATATTATTGCAAATATTTCGTCATCATTTGCAATTTGATCAATAACTACGTCTAGTTCTTTTAGGGTTTCTGAGTTTAAAGCATTTAATGCCTTTGGTCTGTTGATAGTCAAAACGGCTACCTTATCCTCTTTTTGAAGTAGAACATTTTTAAATTCCATAATAATCCTCCCCACAGCTCAACTTAGCGCGTGTTATCGCGTTTTATTTTTTAATTGTTATGATATTAACAATTAAAATGAAAAAATTTTTTATTTTTTTTACCATTAATAAAACCTACATTTATTATTATATAACTTATATTTGTATATTTCAATACAAATATAAGTTATTTTTGAAAACGTAATCATGTTTTTAATATCACTTAATAGCTATTTTTTTCCATTTAATAAGTACGTTAATGTCAATAAACTATCACTTAAATGTACATTTTCGACAATAACATCTTCACTGGTATATAAATCTACTGGTGCAAAGTTCCATATTCCTTTTACTCCAGTAGCAACCAAGATATCACATACATTTTGTGCTGTTGTTCTTGGAACACATAAAACTCCTACATTAATATCATTTTCTTTTAGAAAACTTTCTAATTCATCTATATCTTTTATTTCCACATCTCTAATTTTTATTCCTACTAATTTAGGATTAACGTCAAATATAGCTTTAAGTTTAAATCCTAATTTTTCAAAATTTGTATAATTTGCAATAGCCTGACCTATGTTACCTGCTCCTATAATAACTGTATTATACTCTTCATCTAATCCTAAAATAGAGCTTATTTCACCATATAAATCTTTTACATTGTATCCATAACCTTGTTGACCAAAATCACCAAAATTATTAAGATCTTGTCTTATTTGTGAAGCTGTAAAACCTATTTTTTCGCTTAATTCTTTTGACGAAATCCTATCCACATCGTTTTTCATAAGCTCTTGTAGATATCTATGATATTTTGGCAGTCTTCTTATAACAGCCATAGAAATATCTCTTTTTTTATCCAATTTTCTGCACCCCTTATCTATTTTTTAACATTTTCCAAATAGCAAACTACTTTTAACATAATACTATTATTCCTAAATATTCATTAATAATTTTACTATACTTGATTTGTTAATACAATAACGCTATTTTTTCTTTGCAAAAAATATTGTAAAAATGTATGATTTTATATTAAACTCATCCTAATATTTCAATATTGCCAAGATTCCTCTTCATATTTTTGATACAAAAGCTCATTTTCTATATGATTATTGTTAAATTAATAACTATTATTCTCTATAACAATTATAAATTTGCACTACAAAAATTTAATCTTCCATAGTACAATGTATTAGGGAAGGTGAACGAAATGATAGTTTTAAGTTGCAAAGATTTATCAAAAAGCTATGGCATAGATACAGTATTGAAAAAAGTAACATTTAATATAGATGAAGGGGAATGCGTAGGATTAGTAGGTCCAAACGGAGCTGGAAAATCTACTCTTTTTAAAATTCTAAATAGACAAATGGATTCTGATAGCGGTGATATTTTTATTGATAAGAATAAAAAGATTGGCTATCTTGCTCAGCACCTCTCTCTTGAAACTAATAATTCTATATATGATGAAGTTCTTTCAGTTTTCCAAGACTTATTAGATTTAGAAGATAAGTTAAGTCACTTAGAAAATGAATTAAATAAACCATATGATGTTTCAAATGCAGAATATCACAATAGAATAATCAGTGATTATACTACTTCATCAGAAATTTATACTAATCGAGGAGGTTATACATACAGAGCACAAATAAGCAGAGTTTTGCAAGGATTAGGCTTTAAAGAAGAAGATTTTTCTAAGCCTATTCATATATTAAGCGGCGGCCAGAAAACAAGAGTGGCTCTATGCAAGTTATTACTTTCAAACCCAGATGTTCTTTTATTAGATGAACCTACCAATCATTTAGACTTAGATGCAATTGAATGGCTTGAAGAATATTTAAAAACATATAAGGGAACAATTATTGTAATATCTCACGATAGATTTTTCTTAGATGCAATTACAAATAAAACTTTCGAATTAAGTAACGGATTTATTGAAACTTATAATGGTAATTACTCAACCTTTATAGAGCTAAAGAAAAAAAGCTATGAGGAGAAATTAAAGGCGTATAATCTACAGCAAGCAGAAATTAAAAGGCAGGAAGAAATAATTGAAAGATATAGATCTTTTAATAGAGAAAAAAGTATCCGTGCAGCTGAAAGCCGACAAAAGGCATTAGATAAAATTGAAAAACTAGATGCTCCTACTATAGAAAAAAAATTAACTAAACTTAAATTTGATACTCAAATAAAAAGTGGAAACGATGTTCTCCATATTGAAAACTTATCAAAATGTTATGGAGATAAAATTTTATTTAGAAACTTGAACCTAGATATAAAAAGATCAGAAAGAGTTGCTTTAATTGGTGAAAATGGTCGTGGTAAAACTACTTTATTTAAGATGCTTTTAGATGAAGTTAAAAGTGATACTGGAAGTTTTACTCTAGGAAAAAACGTCTTTATAGGCTACTATGACCAAGAACAATCTAATCTAGACAATGAAAAAACAGTATTAGATGAAGTTTGGGATGACTTTCCTCGGCTTACAACCACTGAACTTAGAAATGCTCTTGCAGCTTTTTTATTTACCGGTGATGATGTTTTCAAAAAGATATCCTCATTAAGCGGTGGTGAGAAATGTAAGATTAACCTATTAAAACTTATGCTGTCTAAAGCAAACTTCTTACTTCTTGATGAACCTACTAACCATCTAGATATAATGTCTCGTGAAGCTTTAGAAGATGCCATTCTTAATTATGATGGTACCATACTAACAATATCTCATGATAGATATTTTTTAAATAAAATTGCCGAAAAGATATACGAACTTAATGAAGATGGTATAAAAACATATCTAGGAAATTATAACTATTATATTGAAAAGAAAAAAAATCCTTTACGATATGCAGAACTAGAAGAATCTGAAGGAAAAACTAAAACTCAAATTCAATATGAAAAGAAAAAGAAAAGAGAAGAAGAAAAATTACAGCGAGAAAAACAATTAAAAGTAAAAAAATTAGAAGAAACTATTTCAGATTTAGAAAAAAGTATAGATGAACTTCATAATCTACTTTGTCTTGAGGAAGTCTATTCAAATCCTCAGAAAAGTGAAGAAATCAATAAACAAATTTCAAAATATGAGTCAGATCTTGAAAAACTTTACTCTAAATGGGAGGAAATAATTTAAAAAACACCGATTCATTAATCGGTGTTTTTTGATGGAATTTATATTTTAAATGGGGTTGGATTTGGCACTACATTTACTGAAAATGTTTACATTAATGATTATACTATATCTTATGTATAATTTCCAGTATTTTTGTGCAATTTTTTTAATATTTTTATAATTTAATTCCACAGTATGGACAAAATATCGCTTTACTTTTAAACTTATTTTCTAATTCAGCTCCACAGTTAATACAAAACTTAATTTGTGGCTTACTGTTAAGTACACCTAATAATTTTTCCTTATCTACAGGTGTTTGGATAACAGCATCTACTTCCATTTCCTCGAACTCCTCAAATTTCAGTGGGTTACTTGAAGATAAAATGCATCTTGTATTTTTGCTAAATTCTTTTATTTTCTTTATAAGCACATCACCTGTTGTATTTTTCATAATTAAGTTTGCTATAACTATATTAGGCAGAAACTCTTTAACCGCGTTAATTGCTCCGTATTCATCCCCTATTTTTACCTCATATCCAAGTTTTATTAATATATCCTTAATTATAATCTGCTCCAACTTACAATCATTAACAACAAGTACCTTTTCCAATCCTTTTCTCACCCCCCAATTTTATTAGCATCAAAGGATTTTTACCTCTTACAAGTAATATATTAAATATTATAGAATAATTCCTTCTATATAAAAAGGACTATCATGAAAATTTTCTAAAAATTAACTTATTCTTCTAAGTTAGCATCTTTTTAATCATAATAAATAGTATAGGTTTCATGTTATCTATATTATCCGGTTCTTCTAGTATTATTGAGCTATAACATACAGAACTTATAAGCTCAATAAGCATAAATATTACTTTTTCCTCCATATCTAAATCTATATCAATTCTCAATATCCTATTATTATCTGAAAAGAATTTTTTAATTCTCTCTACTTCTCCATGATTTTTAGGATCCCTTAGAGCTTTTCTAAATATTCCCCAAGATAAATTTTTATTTATAAGCTTTAATAGTTTTTTGTTTTCTTTTAAATATTCTATTACATAGTCAGTAAATAAAATTATCTTATCTTCAAAAGTAATAGTTTTTCCATTTAGGTCAGCTTCTATTCTATCTATTGCTTCTTTTAACAAAATAGAACTTTTTCTTAAAACTATTCTATCCATGATATCATATTTATCTTCAAAATATAGATAAAAAGTACCTTTACCTACGCCGGCTTTTTTGGCAATATCATCTATAGATGTCTGATTTACCCCTTTATTAGTAAAAAGTTCATAAGCTGCTTCATATATCTT
>JAYFRK010000156.1:0-5071 GCA_034925975.1 Clostridium sp. | reverse complement strand
CATGTTCTATTAGTACAGTTATATCAGGAGTAGTTTCAGGTATTTGTTATAAAAAATCAAATAAAAATAATAGATGGATATATGGGCTAGTTGGCGGAGTTATCATGCAAAGTTTAGAGATGCTTCTAATATTGATAATGTCTAAACCCTTTCCTGTAGCACTGGGTATTGTAAAAAACATATACATACCTATGGGCTTTACAAATGCTATAGGTATTTCTATATTGGTTTTGCTAATACAGAATATATTTGAAGAAAAAGAAGAAATAGCGGCAAAGCAAGCTCAAATTGCTTTAGAGATTGCTAATAAAACCCTGCCTTATTTTAGAGATTTTGAAAATAATTCTATGGAGAAGGTTTGTGAGATAATAAGGGATTCTATAAAGGCAGATGCTGTATCCATTACTGATAAAAACTACATTCTAGCACATGTCGGCATGGGATCTGACCATCATTCTAAAGGTATGAAGATATTAACCGGTGCAACTGAAAAAGTAATAAAGTACGGTGAGATTTTAGAAATCACAAATGCAAAACAAATAGGATGTTCTTGTGATTACTGTCCATTAAAATCAGGAATAGTTGTTCCTTTGAAACAAGGAGAAGAGATAATAGGAGCGTTAAAGATATATTATGCAGAAGAGGATGCCATATCTTTTAGGAATAAGAATCTAGCGATAGGTCTTTCTCAAATAATTTCTACTCAATTAGAGATAAGTAAGCTTAGTAAGCTAAAAGAAATGGCTAATAGGGCAGAAATAAAAGCTCTACAAGCTCAAATTAATCCACATTTTCTTTTTAATGCATTAAACACAATTGTGTCTTTTGTACGTATTGATCCTAATAAGGCTAGAGAAATTATAATAAACTTGTCCACATATCTAAGATATAATTTAGAGATGGGGGATAATTTAGTTGATATCTACAGAGAATTAGAACAGGTTAAAGCCTACGTGGAAGTTGAAAAAGCAAGATTTGGAGAAAAATTAAATGTAATATATAATATAGATGATGATATAGATATAAAAATACCAAGTTTGATAATACAACCTATAGTTGAAAATTCAATTAAGCATGGAATTCTCCAAGGAGATAAAAAAGGTACAGTAAAAATTAATATTAAGAAAATAAAAAACGATGAAGTAAAAGTGATTATAGAAGATGACGGCATAGGAATTCCAGAAGAGGTAATACAGCAGGTATATGACGGAACTATAAAGGAAAACAAAATAGGAATTGCAAATGTTAATAACAGATTAAAATTACTATATGGAATAGGACTTTATATGGAGCGTTTAGAAAGAGGTACTAGAACTACTTTTGTTGTAAAAACCTTGAAAGGATGATTTTATGAATTGTATAGTTGTGGATGATGAATATCCAGCAAGAGAAGAATTAAAGCATTTCATAGAGGAATTTAGTGGCATCAAAATTGAAGGGGAATTTGACGACTCTATTAAAGCATTAGAATACATTGAAAAAAGCAAGCCAGATGTAGTGTTTTTAGATATAAGT
Organism: Clostridium sp.; assembly: GCA_034925975.1. Taxonomy (GTDB): domain Bacteria; phylum Bacillota; class Clostridia; order Clostridiales; family Clostridiaceae; genus Clostridium_H. Next base: position 3,556 of record JAYFRK010000156.1, on the reverse strand, counting down.
ATGCCTAAATTAGATGGAATGGCTTTAGGGAAAATAATTAATAACTTTGAAAAAAGAATAATTGTTGTGTTTATAACAGCACATAGAGAACATGCAGTTGATGCTTTTGAAATAGAGGCTTTTGATTATATACTAAAGCCCTATTCTGAGGAAAGAATCATTAATACATTAAGAAAGTTAGAAAAATTGGGAGCTGAAAAAGACCTTTCTAATAAATGTATAAATAATAAAATTACACTAAGAAAAAATAATAAATTAAAAGTAATAAATGTATGTGATATTTGCTATTGTGAGGCTCAAGAAAGAGAGACTTTAGTATATATTAATAATGATAAGTTTGTTGAACACTGCAGCATTTCAGATTTTTATAAAAGGCTTCCAGAGGATACTTTTTTTAGAACACATCGGTCTTATATAGTTAATTTAGATAAAATAACAGAAATAATACCATGGTTTAATAATACTTATATGATAAAACTTAAAGGAATTGAAGAAGAAATTCCTGTAAGCCGAAATAATATTAATAATTTTAAGCACTTAATGGGCATATAAATGCACCTTATGTGCTTTTTTTGCTCTTTAATGTGCTAAATGATAAAAAAATATATTCCTCTATTATAATTTAACTATTAAGGAAATTAAGAAGATTATTATATGGGAGGAAAAGAAAATGGTATCATTTATTTTATCTATTGTAGCTTTAATAGTGGGCTATTTTATTTATGGCAAGGTTACTGAAAAGCTTTTCGGTGCAGATGACAGCAAAGAAACACCAGCAATAAGACTTGAAGATGGAGTAGATTTTGTTCCGATGCCAATGTGGAAGATATTCTTAATTCAATTTCTAAACATTGCAGGACTTGGACCGATATTTGGAGCTATAGCTGGAGCAATGTGGGGACCAGCAGCATTTGTATGGATTGTATTTGGATGTATATTTGCAGGGGCGGTACATGACTATTTTTCAGGTATGCTATCAGTAAGACATGATGGTGCTAGTATACCAGAAGTTGTTGGTAGATATATGGGGAATGGGTTTAAACAATTTATGAGAGTGTTCTCAGTTATATTACTTATTCTTGTAGGAGTTGTATTCGTAAGTGGACCAGCAGGAATATTAAACGGATTGGTACCATCAGTAAGTGTAAAAACCTTTTTATACATTATATTTGCATACTATATAATAGCAACTCTTGTTCCAGTAGATAAAGTTATAGGAAAAATATATCCTATATTTGGAATATGCTTATTGATAATGTGTATAGGAGTTGGAGGAGCTCTAATAATAGGTGGATATAATATACCGGAAGTTCCAACTCACCTTTATAATATGCATGCTAAAGGATATCCACTATTTCCTATGCTATTTATAACCATTGCTTGTGGAGCTATTTCTGGATTCCACGCAACCCAATCACCGTTAATGGCTAGATGTATAACTAAAGAAAGTCAAGGTAGAAAAGTATTCTTTGGTTCAATGATAGCAGAGGGTATAGTAGCTTTAGTTTGGGCAGCTGCTGCAATGACTTTCTTTGGTGGTGTAGAAGGACTTGGAAAATTTATGGCAGCGAATAATGGAAATGCCGGAATTGTTGTTAACACAATATGTAATAGTTTACTTGGAAGAGTTGGAGGAGCATTAGCAATATTAGGAGTAGTAGCATGTCCTATAACTTCAGGAGATACTGCATTTAGAAGTGCTAGACTTACAATTGCTGACTCAATTAATTTTAAACAAGGTTCAATTAAGAATAGATTAATTATAAGTATTCCGTTATTTATTATAGGATACTTTTTAACAACAATAAACTTTAGTATAATCTGGAGATACTTTGGCTGGTCAAATCAAACCTTAGCTACAATAGTACTTTGGACTGCAGCTATGTATTTGGTTAACATTGGAAGAAGTCATTGGATGGCAACAATTCCAGCTACATTTATGACAGCTGTATGTACTACTTATATAATAATTGCACCAGAAGGATTTAAGCTATCAATGAGCATAGGATTACCAGTTGGAATTATAGTGGCTATATTAGCTTTAATATGTTTCTCAATAGCAGTAAAAAGGGTAAAATCACAAGCTGATGCCAGTTTATCATAATTTAAAATAATAACTAACCTATATAGAAGTGCCATTTTAGTAAAAGACTAAGGTGGCACTTTTTAATCTGTTTTGTGAATAATTTTTCATATCAACGCCAAAATAAAGATGTGTATCCATAAAAGTTGATAATGAGGAGTGTTCATATGGGTGATAAAGAACATCTAAAAAGAAATTATAAGAGCTTTAGTGAATTTTTGTCAGTAGTATGTTCTAGAGAATTAGAGTATTTCATTTTAGATTCAAAATTTACAAGTGCTTTTAATTATAGAATGAAGAAGTTGATTGAAGAAGTTAAAAAGGAAGGAAAAGATGACATAGAATTTAGTGTGATTTTTAATACGCAAGGTGAAGTAGTTTTAATAGATGCAAATATAATAGGTGGGTATGTAAGCAATAATTATAGTGTATCAATGGATAAGTTTTATAAAGGAGCAGCTTTAAATAAAATCATTAGAGAAGTAATAAATGGAAATGAAAAGTCTAAAAAAGATTTTATAATCATTTCTTATGACATAATATACAAAACACTAGAGGAATTATATAAAGATATAAAATATAAAAAAGAAATCTTGAATACTTATGTAGAAAAATACAATTTAGAAGGCTTTAAAAAAGAAACAATACCTATAGTTGTAGCAGTATTACTTATAACGGAGGACATATGTAAGTACTTATCATTTGATGATTACATATTAAAAGATAGTATTGACAAGATAATTTCTTCAAAAAGAGTATGAGTTTATTCGACAATTTAACCAATAGTTAATATTTCCTAATAATAAAAAAGGAATATAAAATGATATTAAAAAAGATTAAAGGGTGTTATTGTCATAACTTAGAGATAAAAATATATTTTCACATTGTACAAATTGACATGTTTTTTATACTGAAAGTGATAATATGATTTTATACTATTGTCGGGGGGGAAGTACAATGTTAGTTGTAGAGAATTTATATAGAAGCGAAATTTGTGATAATGTACAGCATAATTATTCATACAGAATAATTAAGGACAAAGTTAGTTTTTCGGAATATGATAAGCTAGAAATTCAATCTTACGGCATTGAAGTTGAAAGACAGGACATAGTGGACGGTAAATTAACTGAGGTAGAAAGGGATTCTATCAAATGTATAAGTCCTCATAGACACAAAGTGCATAATCTAGTAAAAATGCTTTATGATAATATAGTATCACCACTCCATCTAGTAGATATTTTAGGGGAATATATAGATGAATACATAACAGATTTTGATGAAATTTTGAAGGATATATACATATGTTAAAAAAAGGAGGATATCCTCCTTTTTTATTTTTCGAATTCTTTATAAAAAATATGTTTGGGTGTAAAATAATTTTGCAGGAGGTGTAATTATTGATTATTGGAATTGGAACGGATATAGTAGAGATAACAAGAATACAAAAGGCTATGGACAGAAATCCTAATTTCG
>JAYFRK010000009.1:0-8606 GCA_034925975.1 Clostridium sp. | reverse complement strand
CACTTTCCTTTGCAAGCTGCTCTTTTAAGAACCATTGAAACTGATTTGTTTCAGCTCCAAATTTATAATAGTTTTTATCAAAGGTCTTTTTAATCCATATAGCCTTTTGAATTATATCCTCAATTATTGTATCAGGATGCCTTCTTTCAACATCTGCATCAACTACATACATATATCCAGTGCTTGTATCAAGAGCCATTGTAATAATTGCTGAAAAGTCAGAGTGCTTTGACTTACCAAGGGATGGGTCAACAAAACCATAAAACTTAAACTGTTTTGCTGAAAAATCCATCTCATGTGGATTAAAGTAATCAAACCATTCTTCATTAAATAAGCAGTCATCAGGATTTATCGGTTCATTCTGCTCCTCAGAGTTAAAAGAAGCTTCTCCTTCAGATATTCTCATTTTCATAAGATCATAATAAGAAAGTTTATCTTCCCACAGAACCTTTGTGCCTTCCAGCATTTCCTCTTTATGTTCATTAAAAAATTTTAATGCATCTTCATCTCTATTATCATTATCAAGATCAGTAAATAACTCTTCCCATTTCGTCCAAAGAGGAGATGCTGAAAAGCTTAAAACCGCTTTGTATTTAATACTCCTATAATCAGGATTTTTCATAACTTTAGCAAGCAATCCATCATAATGAAGCATTGTTCCAATATAAATAAAATCGGTGTAGCCATCTCCACACTTCGAAACTGCTTTATAGTACCAGTTCCTAAGCTTTTCCCTTTGCTCCACCGTTCTAACAAGTTCATCATTTTCTATATCATCAAGTACAATTAAGTCGGGTCTCCATTGTTTATGCTTAAGACCTCTCATTTTCTGACCTGAACCCTTAGCTTGTACTTTAATTTTTGTCTTAGTTAAAATAACATCCTCTCTCCACAGCCTTCCAACTAAACTTCCAAAGTCCTCAATGATAGCTTCATTTTCCTCAAGTTCTTCTTTTATAGCTTGTAAAAATCCAGCTGCTTGATCATAAGTGTCTGAAATAATAATTATATAATGCTTGTACTCATAGAGTACTGCATGAAGATTATCCTTGAATGTAAGGTTAGTAGATTTTGCGTGTCCACGAGGTGCAGCTACTGCTTTTTTATAACCCTGCATTCTATTTATCATTTTTGCATTTCTAGCACTATCAGGAATAACTCCTTTTAATACTCCTTCTTCCCATATATTATCAAGCTCGCTATGAAATTCTGGTGAAGGTTTGTTAAAATAGTGTGAGAGATAAGCTCTGCCAAAATAAGCAAGGTCAAAAGCTCCAAGCTTTCTTCTTATACCATCAGCTCCAGTAAGCTTTGCACCTTTTCTATACTCTTCAAGAAGTTTAACTCTATAAGGATTATTATCTATTGTTAAATGCTTTTCTGTAAGTTCCTTAAGAGCCTCTAAATCATCTTTAGAAACTTCTTCTGATTTTTCTTTAGCAGCATTTAACGCCTCATTTAACATCTCTATACTTTGCTTTTTTATTTTATTCAAATTCCTCACCTCCACCCCTAAAAATAAAATGCTCTAAAATCGCCGTATTTTGATTTTAGATTTAAAACATACAAATATACCTATTAGATTATTTTAACGTTCTTTAATGCCATAAAACGCAATTTAAACGCATATATAAATACATAGATGAACTACTTTAACTTAGCCATATCAAAAATAGCCATAATGCTATCCACCATAAAACATCTTTAATAGATTTTATGGCTTTTATTAGCTCATCTTCATTATTCACCTTTGTACTCCTCCCAGTCTTCAGCTAAGATATCATTAATACTTGGAACCCACATACTATGACTGCCATCAGCACATTTAATCTGCAAATAAGGATTGCATTTAAAAAGCTCTCCTTCTTTCATACCCCAAGCCTTAGCTGTTTGTGCATTGCAGGGAATACCATCTGGATAACCTTTCTGATATACCACAAACATCCCTTTACCATTCCAACCTTTTCTCATTACCTTCTTTTCATCTTTTAATATTCTTAGTGCTATTCCAAAATTAAACACTGTAAATCCTCCTCAAAATATCCCCCAATTAAAAAACACCCTCAAAAGGGTATGCTACGCCACTCAGATAATTAAAAACTATCCGATTGGTTTATTCTTTATGTGGCATATCAGTTAAGATGGGGGACGTATCAACCCCATCCCTTCTGATACACTTTAGGGGGAACTAAAAATGTATTAAATATATGTTAAAGCCATAGGCTTAACATGCAGTTTAAAGCTTTTTTATTACATTTACTGAAAGAACTATCTCTTTCCACTGTCCCATAAGTTCAATACCAACAGTAGCCCTTTTCTGCCTCTTATCTATTGAAATAATTCTTCCTTCATGACCTTTTAATGCTCCTGATAATACTGCAACCTTGTTACCTTCATTTATCTGAACATCAGAAGGTAGAAGTGCCTCTCCATCATTTGAAAGCCATCTGATATATGCTTCTTCATTTTCCTTTAAAGCTTCAGGTCTTTCTACACCTAAAAATCTAATAATACCTGGTATAGCTTTTACTGAATAATAATTTTCTGCTGTAAGCTCTATTTCAACAAAAACATAACCAGTGATTATAATTCTCTCTACTTGATGCCATTTACCGCCTCTTCTTTCAAGTCTTATTTCCTTTGGTACATATGCTCTAAAACCTCTATTTAACAAGCATTTTAATACATCCTCTTCCTTCATGCTTTGGACATGTAATACATATAGTTTCATCTATTACACTCCTTCCGTACGTTTAGAGTCTAAGAACTTGCTAACCTCACGATAAAGTTCTGGACGTTCCTTTGCCATAGATTCAAATACAAGAACCTTAACTGACTCAAGACCTGTATCAAAGATTTCCTTATTCTTAATATCTGTATGACTTTTGTATGAAGCAGCTCTTACTAAACTACTTGCCTCTCTAATAAGTTTTAGTGGGTCTATATCCTTCCACTGCTCTTCATTGGTGTTTTGTATTGCCTCCATCACATGATGGGATAAAAGCCTTATAATCCCCTCTGTAGTGTCTAGCTGAGGGTATTTACTTACCTCCTCCATAATGACCCTAAAGTTCTCTTGAGCCATTCTTAAAGTTTCTACTGTAGCATTTAAATTTGTAGCATGTCTCCATACTGAAGTCGTTGATATTTCAAAACCATTATTTTTTATATAATCTGCTATCTCAGCATAAGTAAAATCTGTTTGCATCATTTGTTCAACGGTATCTTTAAGATTAGTGGGTAGTTTATCAATTTTTGAATGCTTACGGTTTCTCTTTTTCTTTGTCATAGATTACACCTTCACAGCTGGATCAGTGATATAGTATAAAGCTAAATCTATTCCCTTCTTTGTAAGAGTTACCTCGCAAGCATCATAATCAGCACTATCCACCTCTACACATCTTCTTGTTGTTATATCCCTTACTTTGATGTATTCAGCTCTTTCTAAATAAATAAGAGATTGCTCAAAGTCTCCTTCATCTATTTCAGATAATGCACTTTGAGCTACACTTAATTTAATCCACTTGCCTTTTAATACATTTATAGTTCTTATAATTCTTCCGTTGTTATCAGCAAACTCTCCAGCTTCAATTCGCCTTTTAATCTCTGTCCTATTGTCCACCTGTTATTTCCCCCTCTCTATAATCAGGTCTAAGATTCTCTCAATCTTGTTGTCAATCTTAGCCATCTCCTTAAAAAAATCATTTTTATGAATATAATTAATTTGAACATCTTTAAGATCTGATGAAACATCATCAAGCTTTTCTCTAATTTCATCCTGAAACTTTGATGATTCCTCTTTAATATTTTTTTCTAATCTTTCAACAGAAGCTTGTGTAGCATAATTTTCTTTTATATACTCAATCTGCTTTTCACATTCATCTGCTTTAGCTATTGTTCGTTTTAAAAAGTATCCTATAATTCCCACTACAGTTGGAACTATAAGAGATAATCCTTCTTTCAATAATCCCTCCATGACCCACTCTCCCCATAATATAAAAATAAAAAAGGTATAGTTTTCCTGTTTTATAAGAAAACTATACCTTTTATTCTAATTATAGAGAATTGACCCTTTTCAGGTTATTTTTGTATAACATATTACGGTTTATCAAATAAAGTTATTTGCTCTCCACCTAAAATCTTCAAATTATCTAAGATTATTTGCCTTACAGCTCTTTCAGATAAGTTAAAAATTTTAGCTATTTCTAAATAATTACCACCATTAAACATTGATATTATTTCTTTATTCCTTATATCTTTAGTTAGGGTATCTTCCTTTTGTATATAAATATCACTACCACCAAAATAATGCACTAATTTTTTATAATTTTCAAGCCCTATAAGTTCTGCAATGTATCTTTGACCATCTGGTAAGTCTTCTAGTGTTAACCTTTCTAACAATCATTGCTCACCTTCTTTGCCTTCCCCTCAGCGGATGCTACATACCTTTTAAGTTGTTCTATAAGAAAACTTCCTTGGTCAAAGCTAATCCATATAAATGGCTTTTTTACATCTGCTTGAATGTTAAGTATCTTTTTAATAGCTCCTACCATTCTTTCGCCTGCTGTGGCACTGCTACCTCTTGAATCAAGTTCTATAAGCTCATAAATAAGCTTCCATGCCTTTGTTTGTTGTGCTTTTGTCATCATACCTGCAACAGTTTCATCTTTTACCTTTTCTTTAGGTTTAGGAGCTTTGTTGTCTCGGTATATCTTCATCTTTTCCATAAGTGCCTTCTCAACCTTCCTAAACTCTGCTTCAGTTAAAGACTTGATAGAGTCTTTTTTAGTTATTGAATATACCAAGCAGTGAAGTTCATCATCCTTATTCCCTGATTTTAATATTCCAATAGCACTTCCTAGTGCATAAATTCTTTTAATTTGCTCTTTGGATATAGCCTTTGACATCAAAACTCCCTCCTTAAAATTTCTTCTTAATCCTCCATAAATCCTAAAACTGTTATCATCGCATTTATTGCTGTTTCAAAATGATTCCCTAATTCTTTTGCATCCTTATTGCCTTGTCCATCCAAATTTATATTTAAACACTGTTTTTGCAAAATTGGTTTTAATTGTGATAACCCAGCTATTGATTTTTCTAAATCCTCTTTGCTCATTTTTAAAACCTTATATTTCCCCATTTTCAACCCCCTCTCCAATTTAGTAATTTCTATTGTTTGCGACTATTCAAAACTTAGTGTTATGTCTTCCAAATTTAAAACTTGTGCTAGTGTTAAGTGTTTATCCAAAGGTACACTTGAAAGATATACTTCTCTTTTACCTTTTTCTTTTATAGTATCTCTAGCACAGTTTAGAGCTGTTTTTAAGTCCTTACAACTTCCCCAAACCATCCAATATCCTTGAGTGTCATCCTTCATTAGCCAACCTACTTTATAATCATCAGGGCATATTTTTTGACCTTCTTTTTTAGATATTAACATTGGTAATCCCATTTCAATCTCCCTTCAATCTTTCATAATATAAACAAAACATATCCTGATTAACTGTTTATGGGATATTGTATTTGATTCCGCTTTAACCAAGTTGAAAAATGACCGTTACATTCCAAAAGAAATTCAAACACTACATTTCCATCTCTTAAAGTATGGATTGCTCTTATATCATAAACTATCCATTCTAAATCTAAAGGTGGCAATTTAACTTTATCATCTATTTCTAAATCACAATGTGCAATAAAAGCAGCTTGCTTCATTATGCACCTACTTCAATAGCAATCTTAGGAGTTTCTTCAACTACTACTGCACCATTTATAAGTTCTAAAGCTTCAGCAATATCTTTATCAGTAGCCTTTTTATTAGCTTGCATAAGCCTCATGAAGTTTTCCCATATAGCTGCCTCTGATATAAAATAAGCATATTCTTCAGCTGTCTTTTCATCAAATCCACCTATTGCTATAAGGTTCTTTTTATCCGTATCATACTTAACTCCTTTTACCTTTTTAGCTATAGCTTTCTTTGTATTATCATCAACTGGAAGTTGAGCAATAACCTCTGATACTGTAAGCCTTGTATAATTATTGAGCCATAATCCTGTAAGCATTCTTGTAGCTGGAGCTGACAGCTTATACTTTATTTCTTCTGTTACTACATCCTTATAAGCTTCTCCAAATATAGCTTTTAAGTATGTAGGATAAACCATCTTTAAGGATTCTGCCATTGTAGCAACTACTCTATTTGCACCTGTACCTATATAAGCTACAGACTTAAACTTTGTATTTCTCAAATCTTCATCACTTAGCTTTAAGAAAAATCCTTCGATTTCACTTTTCTCAGTATTAAGCTTTTCTATGCTTTTCTTTATCTCTGCAAGCCTGTCAGCCTTTTCAACAATTTCTTTAAGCACCATACTTCTTTTCTACCTCCTGTAACAGTTTAGAGGCACACTCTGGACATATCTCAATTCCCATTACACTCTTAACGCTCTGGATGCCTCCACAAAACCTACAAATTGGAGCATGTTTTTTAATAACTATTTCACCATTTCTGCTTTCAACATCAACTGCCATTCCTGCATCAAGACCTACATCTTCTCTTAAATCTTTTGGTATAGTTATTCCATTCTTACTTGTTAGTTTTTTGTACTTTATCACATTATCATCTCCTATCTATATTTACTCACTCTGCATTTACAAGGGCTTGTGACCTTCCATGGCTGCATTAAGGAGTGGCAGTTGCCACTATATAATTTTTACAAGTTCAATACTTTCATTTTCACTAATTAAATGCCTTTTTAAAGAATTGAATGAATTCCACCATGGCTCATAATAAACATAACTTCTATTAAACCATTCTTCATGTTCTTTTCTAAATTTCTTAGGAAGCTTGTTTAAATCTTTCCTTTGTTTGGGTGTAATGAGGGACTTTTCTCTTTTTCTAAGGAAACGTCTGCGTTCCTCACACTCTTCTATTAACCACTTCCCTTTAAATTCTCCGTTTATATACACCGCAATAGCATTTTTATAAGTATCTAATCTTTCTAATTTTAATGCTACTTTATATCCATCAATCTTTAGCTCCACTATTGAATATAAACTTTGCAGAGCCTTTTCAACCTTTACCCATTCTTCTTTGGTCATAATATAATCATCCCCCTTAATTCATCCTCACTCTGCATTTATACGGACTTGTGACCGTCTATCGGTTGCATTAAGGCAATGAGGGGAAAACTCCCCTCTCAATTCTCTCTATAATCATTAATCTCTTGTCCTATCCAATATCCCAATACTATAAGCATTATAAAAAGTGGTAAAATTAAAATTTCTCCTCCTACTGTTCCTTTTCTCCCCATGAAAGTTTCTATTCCCTTTATGATAAATATGCCAGATAATATACCAGTCAAATAAGTTAAAATTATCTTAGAAAACTTAATTATCCCCCTCATAATTACAACCTCATTTTCATATGTTTAGCCATTGCCACCAAGCCTTCGTAAGTTATATTCTCATTGTCATAAGCATTACTGAAGAGATTTGTTGCTCCTCTTATAGCTTGTCTACTTTGTGCTATTCCAAGAAGGAAATCTATTTCCTTTTCCATATTATTTTCAGCTAGTGTTGGGAATAACAACTTTATATCTTCCCTTGAAATATCGCTAGTCTTATATATTGGCTTCTGTATGGTTCTATTATCTATTTGCTCAAAGACTGCATCCTCTTTCCCACCAAACTTATTTATTGTGGTACTGTTGCCTATAAAAACAATTCCAAGCGTCATACCATTATCTGCAAAGTAATCTGAGAAACCTCTTAATGTTTCAATTACCTTTATTGAAAGGTGCTGTGCCTCATCAAATATGATTACCATTCCATCTCTGAGCTTTGAAAGGATACCCTCATACATATCATCATTGGTTCTTGCAATAACATTTAACTTCTTTGAAAGTACCTTTAATATTGGTTTAACGGTATTTAAACAAGGATTTGCAGTAATCCATATCGCATCATTAGGATTATCTCTTATAAACTTTCTTATGGCTCTTGTTTTCCCTATGCCTGCATCACCACTAATCGCCATAAGACCACCTTTAATCTGGCAATTTCTAATGTACTCATATACACTCTCTGAAATTGAAGTTGGTACATAATCCGTTTCTTTATAGGTTGTAGCTACCTCATCCTTGACTTTAAAATAACTTGTTAGCTTTTGAAATTGCTTGTCTATATCTCCTGTGTAAGTTCCCTTTTTAAGGTTTGTCATTATTGGAGCTGATACCCCAACCAAATTACAAGCTTTGTTTTGACTTCCTGCCTTTACAACAAGTTCCTCGAACCTGTCTAAAGCCCATTTTTGTTCTGCGTTATACATTTTTTTCTTCCCCCTAAAAAATTATTTTTTCCTTGCTTTGCTATTTTGGTTCATTTTATTTACATCTATTGGTACTACAATAGCACCGCCATCACCAGATGCCCTTTGTAATGGCTCTGCATATTCTTCATTTGCCCTTATAGGCATTATAGTTTTAGAGTCTGTTATAATCATACCTTCCTTAGCTGCACGAGCTTGTTTTACTCTTATATCCAACTCATCAATCTTAAACTCTGCTGGTATATTTGCAGTTAAGCCTTTAGCATAGCTCTTAACAGCTTTT
>JAYFRK010000095.1:0-2897 GCA_034925975.1 Clostridium sp. | reverse complement strand
TATCTCTGGAATATTTCCACTTGCAATTCTTTGAGCTAACCCTTCCGCTATTGCGGTCTTACCTACTCCTGGATCTCCTATTAAACATGGATTATTTTTTATTCTTCTACATAGAATTTCAAGTACTCTCTCTGTCTCTTTGTCTCTACCTATAACAGGATCAAGCTTTTCTTCTTCCGCCATTTGGGTTAAATCTCTTCCATATTGGTCTAGTGTAGGAGTATTATTTCCAGCCTTAGCTTTTCCCGTTGTTGATGATCCCTGAACATGCTCTGGATCAAATGCTTTTAATAATTCCTTTTCTAGTCTTTCAAAATCTAGTCCTAGATTATTTAGAATAGTGAATGCTACTCCTTCTGATTCTTTTATTAAAGCTAATAGTATATGCTCAGGAGTTATATAATTGTGATTTAACTTTCTAGCTTCTACCAAACTAAGTTCAAGCAATCTTTTAGTTCTAGGTGTTAAAGGGATTTCTTTTTTATTAATATCAAAATCTCCTTTTCCCTCATATTCTTCAACTAAGTTCTTTACATTCTTTTCAGTTATATTCATTTCGTTAAGTAACTTCTTAGATGGTCCATCATTTTCCTTTAAAATTCCAAGTAATATATGCTCAGTTCCTACATAACCATGCTGGAACTCTTGAGCTTCTTGTTGAGCATAAAATAAAACTTTTTGTGCTCTTTCAGTAAATCTGCCAAACATCATAGGCAATACACCTCCTTAACTTATAGTTGTACATTTTTTAATCTTTCTTTAACTAAGTTTGCCCTATTTATGTCTATTTCTCTATTTAAAAACTTACTTTCTAATAGTTTCTGAAGAGTTGCAGGTTGAATATCTATAAGAAGTTTATTCAATGAGTTTTTATCGACATCTTTAATTATTCCCAATTCAACTCCTAATCTTACATTTGAAAGTAAATTTAAAGCTTCTTTGGCTCCTAAAACAACTGCAGATTTTAATATACCTATCGATCTATATATCTTATCTTCTATTTCATATTTATTTTTGCTTAACATTCTCTCTCTAGCTAAATTTTCTCTACTTATAATTTGATTTATAACTCCAGTTAAATTGCTCAAAATTTCTTCTTCAGTAAGTCCTAATGTAATTTGATTAGAAATCTGGTATAAGTTGCCTTCAGCTTGAGAACCTTCTCCATACAATCCCCTTATAGTCATCCCAACCTGCGTTAAAGCATTTAGAAGTTCTACTATTTCTTTATTTATAGTAAGTGCAGGAAGATGCACCATGGCCGAGGCTCTAAGTCCCGTACCTATATTTGTTGGACAAGCAGTTAAATATCCTAACCTTTCATCAAAAGCATATTCTAGCTTCTCCTCTAATAAATCATCTAATTTATTTATATACTCAAGAGCTTCCTTTAAATTAAGTCCCCCAGTTATGCTTTGCAATCTTAAATGATCTTCTTCATTTATCATAATACTCCCTATCTCATCTTGGTCTAATATAAAAGCCGATTGATTTTTATTACTTATAAGTTTATTGCTAATCAAATGTCTTTCTAAATAAGAATAGTTGGCAGTATCATCATTTTGCCATAAATAGATTGTTTTAAACTTTTCTTCAGTATAAGGAGATGAATATATTGCCTCTTCAATTTTGTTTACTACATCTCTTCCATCATATTCGTTTAACTTATTTGGGAAAGGAGTATTTTTTATATTTCTTGCCAATCTTATTCTACTACTTAAAACTATATTATCATTGCCAGTTTGGGCCTCTAACCAACTTTTCATTTCTACACCCCCAGCCTATTTTATATCCTTTTCTATTTCTCTAATCTGATCTCTTAGTTCTGCTGCCTTTTCATATTCTTCCAAAGTTATGACCTTCTGTAATTCTTCTTTTAGCTTCAATAACTTTTTCTTATGAATTAGATCTTTTCCGCTTTTGTTAGGAACCTTACCTACATGTTCTACATTCCCCTGAACTCCTTTTATAACAGACAAGATAGCAGGTTTAAAACTTTCATAACATTCACTGCATCCAAGTAATCCATTTTCTTTAAACTCTCTATATGATAAATTGCAGTTTTTACATCTTAATTCAACACTCTTATTAGTCTGAGGAGCCTTATTTACATAATCCATTAATCCACCTAAAATACTTTGAAAAGAAAATGGAGCCATAATATCCATATCAGGAACTAAATTAAATTCTTTACTTTTGCTAGCGCAATTATGACATAAATTTGCTTCTTTTTTTACCCCATTTACTACTTTAGTTATGTGAATTGTAGCTTCATTCTGTTTACAAACTTCACAAATCATAAACTCACCCCTTTTATTTACATAAAACTATATAAAATATTAGCTATTATTTATGACTTAATGCTAAAATTAAATATACGTTAATCCTTTTTTAATTTTTACCACATTAACCTAAGATTATAACAATATGATTCCAATCATTCCTTTTAATATTTGCGCTCTAATACCATTCCTTTGATCTGATGGCACAATTAAATTTCTATCATTGATAGCAGCTCTCATAATATTAGCTTCCCTATAAGTTACAATTTTTCTTTCTAGGAGTACATTAATTATATTATAGGCACTATCATAAGTAATACTATTTCCTATCTTATCTTCAAGTAACTTCCTTATAGCACCATTATTTTCATGCACAATTTTTTTAATTTTGATACATCCGCCTCCACCTCTTCTACTTTCTATATAATACCCACTCTCTGTTGAAAATCTAGTAGTTAAAACGTAACTTATTTGAGATGGAGCGCATTTAAATTGATTTGCTAAGTCGTTTCTTCCTATTTCAAGTTCACTAGTGCCACTTTGTTCTAAAAGTTCTTTAATAAATTCTTCAATTACATCTGATAGTCTTGCCATTACCTCACCTCTATTGACTTT
>JAYFRK010000084.1:0-4538 GCA_034925975.1 Clostridium sp. | reverse complement strand
CTCATTTCCGTCTACTAGTATCTCTCCATCACTTGTAGTATCCATCCCACCTAATATATTTAAAACAGTACTTTTTCCGGCTCCACTAGGTCCTGCTACCACTACAAATTCTCCCTTATCCACTGAAAAGGATATTCCGTCTAGAGCTTTTATTTTAACTTCTCCCATTTCATAGTACTTTTTAACATTGATTAATTCTATGTATTTACTCAACAAATTTCCTCCCTTGCAACATTTGATCTTATGAAATAAATTTGAAATATTATAGATATTATACAATAATTCTCTAATGTATTGTTTAAGTTTATTTGATAATTGTTGAAATATTTTAAATAGCCTGTAACTACTTATATCTTAAGCTATTTTTCTAATTTATATAATCATATTAAGGATTATTTTCCTGCAAAAAACCATTGAAATTTCACATTAAAGTATTAAAATAATATTGTGATTTTTTGCTAGAGAAATATTCTGTACAAACTTCTTATAATAATACTATAAAAAATAAATATTAAAGAGATGATAATAATGAAAAAATATGAGATACCTTTTAATTTTGATATAGAACTTCTAAATTTTTTAGATAGCAATATTAATAAAAATTGGATAGAATTTTTGTTTTTGTCTGCTTTTAAAGAAGATAGTACAAATGCTAGAAGTCATGCAGAAAATGTGAAGAAACAGACTTGGACTTATAAAGTACCTGAAACAAGAGATGAGTATACAAAATGCATAGATGAAATACACAAAAGAGGATATAATGCTGCTGTATTACTTCAAGAACCTGATCCAATTTCAAAAGAAAAGCTAGACTACTATTTTAAATTGGGTGTAAAAAACTTTGTAGTTAACAATGACAATCTTGCCCTAGAAATAAAAAATAGAAATCCCAGTTATAACGTAGTGGCTTCTATAACTAAAACACTTAGTGCAAATGAAATGGCTGAAAAGGACTATTCAATGTACGATAAAATTGTACTTCATTTTCCTTTTAATAGAGCCTTGTCCAGGTTAGAAGAACTTCCAAAAAAATATAATTATGTAATTCTTGCAAACTCCTATTGTACCTACAACTGTACAGAAGCTAAAAATCACTGGTATAGTAGTTCAGAAGAAGCACTAAATGTTAATTGTACTAAACATCTTAATAAAGATAAGCTAGTATATATTCCGCCAGAGTATACACATCTCTTCGAACCTTATGCATCAAATTTCAAACTTCAAGGAAGAGAATATCCTACCTCTATACTAGCTAATGAAATATACTGTTACTATAAAAAACTTCATAACCCTATGGCTGGGGCTATATATAACAGGCTGAGTCCTTTTAACCAGCAAGAATATTTTAATGCTGCTAAGGATTTAAGTTTTGTAATAAACAATCATTTTTCACCTGAGAATCCAACATTTCCAGGCTCTCCTAAAGGTTTTGGAGGCCTTAGAAATCCTGCGTAAATCATATATAAGTACTTTATTTTAGACCAAAATAGGAAAGGAGTTTACCCTTTCCTATTTTTATTATAAATAAAGTTTACATTATAGCTTATAATTAACTTACTTTCCTTCAGCTTTCTAAAGAGAGTCCGTACTCGTCAGCAATATTCTTATACTTCTCCACATCAGTTTTATCATTAAAGAATACAGGAAATTTCATATTATAATTTCCCCATATAGTACATGGAAATTTTGTAAAATAGAATGTACAAAAAAACACTTCTCTAGTATTTAGCCTAGTTATAAAAGGTATAGCTTCTCTGCTTAATCTAAAATATATTGTATCCTCTTCTATTTCACTTATATGCCTTTTTAGCATTGCTTTATCATCTTCATTTAAAAGTGCAAATAAATTATCTACGGCTTCTCTGTCTAATCTGCTTAGATAAAAATCAATATAGGAATTTTCTTCTCCATTTAGCTGAAAGGCTTTATTTATAAAAGTTATTAACTTTTCTTCAGAGTTATCCTTAGTATCTTGCAGCATAAAATTTTCAAACCTACTAAACCCCTCATTTATGCTTTTAAATCTTATAAACACCTTTTTCTCAAATGTTTCCTGGCTAATAGGCCTAAGTAAATAGGACATAGCTTACCTCCATTTTTCAACGATACTCTTCAATTTTAACGCTGAAATAGTTTAACGCCCTTTTTCATCTGATTGTTTGCTTCTATAATAATTTTATCTATAAGTTCAAATATTTGCTTTGATAATTTTTCAGCAGCACCATAATATTCTTCTGCTTGAGATTTACTACCATTTTTTAAAGCTTCTAGCACTTTTTCTCCTAAACTATGAAACTCATCATGAACTCTATCAATAGTATTCCATTCTTCTACAATGGATGGATGAGTTACTTGTATAGAATGATAAAAGTGCCCAAAAGCACATTTAGTACTATTGGTTTGTAAAGGATACATTGTCATCTCATCAACAATATGTCTTAAGTTATCTAACCAATTTTTATGGGCTTTTTTTGCCTTCTCCATATACTCTAAAAACTCCTCATTGCTAATGGCATTTGAAGTTCCTTTAAGCCCTTCCATCATATTCTTTAAAATACCTGAAAGCAAATCATCTATTCCTGAAATTTTCTTAGCATATTCTGCACTCTTTAATGCATCTTCATGGATAGTATTTGTCATAATACTGAGTCTTTCTGCATCCTTACTAGAAGTATCCATGGCTTTATTAATCTCAGTTGCCGCAAGACTTATATCTCCCATAGATTCATTAATTTTATACACATCGCTTACTGTTTTCTCAAGCATGTTTACATTGTTTTCTGTGGTATATGTTATAGAATCAATTTTTTTACTCATATTTTCTGTGGAACTAATAGTATTATTCATACTTTGCTTGCCATCTTTAGCAGTATTCTGAATATTATTCACAAAATTTTTCATATCCTGAAGACTTTCCTTAGTGTTATCTGCAAGTTTGCGAATTTCTTGAGCTACTACTGCAAATCCTCTACCATTTTCTCCTGCTCTAGCAGCTTCAATGGATGCATTTAAAGCTAGTAAATTAGTCTGATCTGCTATAGCTCCAACTCCTAATACAATATCATTTACTCTATTTGCCATTTCAACCAATTGCTCGATTTGCTTACTCATAATATTAGCATTGTCCATTACTTCTTGCTTTAATTCATTAATCTCTTTAATTTCGGCAAGACTTCTATGATTATGTTCTATCAATTCCTTAGAAGATACAGACAGATGCTGTAATGTTTCAGAATTATCCTTTATTGTACCATTTACCTGATTCATACTAGCTGTGATTTCCTCTACCACCGCTACGTTAGATTCACTTAGTGCAGCCATTTCTTTTGCAAAATCAATCAATTGATAAGAAATGCTAGACATTTCTACATCAAAATTGCTTAAAGATGCATTTACATCTAATAGCAATTTTGCTGAAGAAGACATGATCTTTTCGTTAGAAAATAGCTTTTTATAATTATTTAACAAATCGATATGTACAGGATATTCAACTTTAGGTTCTATAGCTTCCCCACCATTTAGTCTATCCTCTACGTATTTAATAATGCAAATTGCTTCATCACAGGGTTTTTTTTCAAAAACTTTAATCATATTCAACCACCTTTAACCATATTTTCATATCTTGCAACCAACTCTAGGAAATTAGTTTAATTATATCCTAATATGGACATACATAAAATACAATAGTTTCCTCATTGTTAAATATTTATTAAATTAATAATTTTCTCTTTACAGGGATTACAAAATATGAATAGACAAATAAGGCTGTTTTAAGAGATTGCTGATGATCTATAATATTGAACTCACCAATCTTTAAAATAGCCTCAACTTGACTAATAGAAAATTTTAAATAAATATTAACCTTCTTCTGTCTTCTATACAATTGCTGCTAAGATAAGGATTTCTATATTATCATTATATATTTTATTAAATTGCTCTATAGGAAGTGGATTTTTTCCTCTTCCAACCTCTATTGTAAACCCAGGTCTTCTATATTTATCAATAAACCAATCTTTATAACCAGCATATGAAGTTATTCCAGAGGTTTGTGATAATTCATATCCACTAACCCTGGAAAATAATTCTCCAATTCTCCTTGAATCTGGAGGTATTATATTTAGATAAGTCCAATATATTACTTCCCCTTGGCTATGATATGCTAACACTAGTCTAAAATTATGACTTCTCGTAAAATCTGCTACTGCTTTAGTCTCAGTCTCCGATTCAGGATATGGTCCTGAATACCTAGTTGGTCCTGGACCAGAGATTCCATAAGCTGCTTCAGCTGCTTTTGATAGATTCCATGAAGCATCATAGTTATGATTTAAATCAACTCCCCTTATATTCGCCTCCCACACTTGTGAAAAATCGGTGCTTCCATTATTCCATTGAATAAGTTGTGCATAATAAGGATTGTCTCTTTGAAGTCCATCAATGACTAGATCTACTCCATCTGGATTTACCATTGGCATTATATAAATAGTACTCCTATTCCATATGTCCCTTATATCATATCCTCTTATGCTTGTTCCATCTAC
>JAYFRK010000089.1:0-11098 GCA_034925975.1 Clostridium sp. | reverse complement strand
TATCAAATAATAAATCAGTTGCTTTAGTTCCAAGATTTCTATAGGATGAATGCTGCTTTTTTATAGGAATTCCATATACTATGTCATAACCTTCAAGAATTTTTTCATAAAGTTTAGGAATTTCTTCTGGAGGATGCTGTAAATCATCATCCATTGTCACTACGTAGTCCAAAACAGCGTAATGAAAGCCACAGATTAAAGCATTTTGCTGTCCAAAGTTTCCTCTAAGCTGTATTACTTTTATATGATTATTATTTTTATGGAGTTCCAGCATTTTATTATAGCTTTTATCATTACTTCCATCATCAACTAGAAGAAGCTCGTACCTAAAACACATTTGCCTAAGGATATATATAAGCCTTCCACACAATTCATCTAAAGAATATTCACTATTATAAACTGGAACTACTACAGATATATTAGGCTTCATTTTAAAGCTCCTTTATAATTTCTTCTAGAGATTCTATTACATAACTAGCTTCTTCTAAAGTCATAGAAGTGTAAAGGGGTAAGCGAAGAAGACAGTTAGCCAGTTTATCAGTTTTTTTAAAATCAGAAGGGGAATAGCCAAGTTTCGCTCCCATGGGAGAACTGTGTAGAGGAACAAAGTGTGTTAAGGCAGTTATTCCTCTCTGTTTTAGTTTATATACTACTGCGTTTTTAATGGTTTCACTATGAAATATCACATAAAATAAGTGATAATTGGAACTACAGTAAGGAGGAATATAAGATATGCTGTCTATAATTCCTCTGTCTAAATGTTTTGATAGCTTTTCAGCATAATAGTAGTATATTATTTCTCTTTTATTTCTAATTTCATCTATTTCTTCTAGTTGAGCGTATAATATAGCCATCAAAATATCTGATGGTAAGTAGCTAGAGCCTACATCAACCCAAGAATATTTATCAATTTCTCCACGTATAAATCTATGTCGATTAGTACCCTTTTGGCGTATTATTTCAGCTTTATTAATTAGAGAGCTTAAGGGACTGTCCCCGGAAAGCTTCTCAGAATTTATGGCTAAAGCACCACCTTCACCGCTGATGTAGTTTTTAGTAGCATGAAAACTAAAGCATCCAATATGACCTATGGTACCTAAAAATTTATCCTTATATTTAGAATCAACACCTTGTGCAGCATCTTCAATTACATAAAGATTATGTCTGTTTGCAATAGACATAATTTCATCCATATCACAGCTTATACCAGCATAGTGAACTGGAATTATAGCTTTAGTCCTAGGAGTAATCCTATTCTTAATATCTTCTGGATCTATGTTTAAAGTTTCTTTTTTAATTTCTGCAAATATAGGTTTACCTCCTTGAAGCATGACTGCATTGGCTGTTGAAGGAAAGGTGAATGAAGGCATAATAACTTCGTCTCCGGGTTTTAGATCAATTAACATTAAGGCTATTTCTAAAGCGTGAGTGGCAGAGGTGGTCATTAATACTTTGTTTATGTTAAAGTTTTTTTCTAAAGAAGAAGTAACAAGATTAGTATAATATCCATCACCACTTAAACTCTGTCTTTCCATAGCATCTTTTATATATTCAATTTCCTTTCCTGAAAAGTACAATTTATTATAGGGAATGTTCATAATTTATCACCATCTAAGATTTTATTATTTATACTCAAAAGGAGTCTATTTGCAAAGCCATAGGAGCTAAAAGTACCAGCATCAGCCCATTCTCCATGCAAAATATCATAGGTAAGCTGATTTCTGTTTAAGTAAAAGTTATTTACAGAGGTTATCTCTAATTCTCCTCTAGGAGAAGGAGATAAACTTTTCAAAATGTCAAAAAGTTGATTGTCATACATGTAAATTCCAGTTACAGCATAATTGCTTTTAGGATTTGAAGGCTTTTCTTCTATCTTAACAATTCTATTGTTTCTTAGGGTAGCTACTCCAAATCTATAGGGATCAGGAACTCTTTTTATAAGTATTTTAGAGCCTGTACCTTGAAGTTTGAAGTTTTGGACATATTTTTTTATGCTATGAGAAGTTATATTATCACCCAAAATAACAGTAATAGGATTTCCTTTAGCAAAGTCTTCTGCTAGGAGAAGGGCATCTCCTATACCTTTAGGGTTTTCTTGGATCTTAAAAGTAAAGTTACAGGAAAAATTGTTTTCATTTGTCAAGATTTCCACCATAGAATCTAAATGATTTCTATTTGTAACAATTAATATATCTTGAATTCCTGAGGAAATTAATTGTTTTATGGGATTAAAAATCATAGGTTCATTTCCAAGAAAAAGCAGATGTTTATTGACTTTTTTAGTCCATGGATATAGTCGAGTTCCTTTACCTCCGGCTAATATAACGCCTTTCATTTTATTCCTCCAAAGTTTAGTATGAATTAATTTTATAACTTACGCTATTTTTAACATACCAGTTTATTGTCTTTTCTAAAGAGTTACTAAAACCATATTCTGGATTCCACCCTAACTGAGTTCGTATTTTTTCTGAGCTAACTCCGTACCTTCTATCGTGACCTTTTCTATCTTCCACATATTTTATTAAACTATTGTCTATATTCTTATATGGAAATAGGTTGTTTAATTTTTCAATAATTAAGTTTGCTATTTCTATATTTGAGATTTCATTATTTCCACTTATATTATAAATCTCCCCTAAAGTTCCTTTATTAAGTACTAAGTCTATGGCTCTGCAATGATCCAATACATAAATCCAATCTCTTATATTTTTCCCATCTCCATATATAGGAATTGAATGGGAACTTAGACAATTACTGATTATCATAGGAATTAATTTTTCTTTATGCTGCCTAGGTCCGTAATTATTAGTGCAACGGGTTATTAAAGCAGGTATACCATGGGTATTATAATAAGATTGAACTAATAAATCTGCAGAGGCTTTAGTTGCAGCATAAGGATTATTAGGTTTTATAGTAGAGTCTTCTGTAAAGTATCCAGTTTCTATGGAGCCATAAACTTCATCAGTTGAAATTTGAAGGAATTTTTTTACCTTGTATTTTAGGGATGCCTCCATCAATACTTCTGTACCAAGAATATTTGTGGTTAAAAAACTATCTAACTTTTGGATACTTCTATCTACATGAGATTCTGCTGCAAAGTTTATTACATAATCTGGCTTATAAATATCAAAAATATCATGTATGGAGGTTCTATTACAGATGTCCTCTTTAATAAATGTATAATTATAATTTAAATTGAGCCAATTTAAATTTTTTAGATTTCCTGCATAGGTCAGTTTATCAATGTTTATGATTTTTATATCTTTGTAATTGGTAAATAAATATTTAATAAAATTAGAACCTATAAAACCAGCTCCACCAGTAATTAAGTAAGTGCTCATTGTTATCCTCACATTCACATTTATAAGATTTAATTACAACAAAACTAATAATTGATAATTAATTTAATAATGTTACAATATAAATATATTAAATAATTATTATTTTCAATCTAAATGAGGTGAAAATATGAAAGAAATAAATTGTTTAGGAGAAATTTGTCCCGTACCTGTGATAAAAACTCAGCAACAACTTAAATCTACAAAAGCTAAAGAATCTTTTAAAGTTATAACTGATCATGGTTGTACTGTGGAAGAACTATCAAATTTTCTTAAGAACAAAAAAGTTATTTTTGAAATTGAAGAAGTAATTAATGGTGTATGGGAAATTGTAGTTACTAAGCTTTAGCAAAAACTTTTATAACCTATTTTTTTAAAGTATTCTATAAACTCTTTTACAGAAGTTGAATTGCAGATGTTTTTCTTATAAATCAGATATATATCATAATAAATAGGGGCATCCTCAATTGATATTAATTTAATCTGTTTATTATATAGTTCAGTTTTAAGTGACAAATAAGGAAGAAAAGCTAGTCCATGTCCCTTTAGTACAGAAGATTTAACAGATTCAGCACTATCAAGGTTGAATAAAATATTTATGTCATTACAACTGTATCCAATTTCATTTAAGCGTTCATTTAATGTTGAAACAATATCTAATTTATCATTTAGCATAATTAAAGGATATCTTAATAAATCTTTCAGTTTAATTTTTTTCGGTACATCAAAGCTTGATGCAGCAACTAATACTAGCTCATCAGTAGCTACTTTATAAAATTCTAAAGATTCATCTCTAGGCTTACCATATATAAATCCTAAATCATGAATATCATTTAGTACATTTTGCTCTATGGTATCAGAAAAATCTGAAGTTAAGCTATAGTTGTGCTTGGGGAACTTCTTTTTCATTTTATACAGAGTACAAGGTAGAGCATAGGTAGACAAAGTCCAACAAGAATCAATTTGAATAGTCTTTTTATTTTTATCTAAATTACTCAAGTCATCTAACATCTTATAATAAGTTTTCATCATAATTTCTACATGTTTTTTTACAATCTTACCCTGTTCAGTTAAAACAACGCCTTTATTACTACGTATTAATAGTTTATGACCAAGAGTATCTTCTAGTTTTTGTATTTGTTGACTTAGTGCAGACTGAGATATATGAGAGTTAGTTGCAACTTTTGAAATACTTTTAGTGTTAGCTACTTCATAAAAATACTTAAAACACTCAATATGCATAGAGCACCATCCTTTAATCTTTATTATTAACATATAATTAAGATTTAGATTTATTTTGGAAAAATCCTTCTTAAGAATAATAATATTCATTTATTTTTACTTAATTATGAATTTCTTGAACAATATTAATTAAATTAACATTGTTACTTTTATAACAATGTTGATTTCAAAATAATTATAACATATGTTTTGCTATAAAAAAATCTTATATCAAGGTATGTGCTATAATTTATTTTGATATTGTATAACGATTTCAGATACTTAACTTTGTACTTTATATGCTAAAATTATATCGAAGAGATTGTTAAAATTATATCGAATTCTAGTGAGGAGTGTGATGTTATGGCAGAAGTAAATAGCAATGAGACTTCAATAAGAAGATCAGGAACGTCATCCAGAACAAGAACTAGAAAACCTAAGAAGAGTCAAATTCCTTATGGAATTATAGCATTAGTAGTAGTCATCGGAATAGGTATCTTCTTATCTAATATTTCACCAAGTTTAGGTTTGTTCTGGGTTACAGGTATCTGCTTTGGGTTTATTCTTCAAAAATCAAGATTTTGTTTTACAGCTTCTATGAGAGATCCTGCGTTAACAGGAAGTACTTCAGTAACAAGAGCAGTACTTATTGCATTTGCAGTAACTACAATAGGATTTACAGCTATAAAGTATGGAGCATTTTCTAAGGGACTTCCAATACCTGGACAAAGTTATGTAGTTCCTATAAGCTTTGCTACAGTAGTTGGAGCAATAATGTTTGGTATCGGTATGGTTATAGCAGGAGGATGTGCATCAGGAACTTTAATGAGAGTTGGAGAAGGATTTACAATGCAAATATTATCATTATTCTTCTTCATTGTAGGATCATTATGGGGTGCTCACGATTTTGGATGGTGGAAACTAAACTTTATGCTAAAGGGTAAATCAATATTTTTACCAGATATACTTGGATGGATTGGTGCAGTAGCAGTTCAACTTATAGTAATAGCTGTTTTATATATTGTTGCAGATAAATGGGAATATAGAAATCAAAGTTCAGAAGAATAGTAAAAAATTTAATTTTAATATTTAAGGAGGAATAAAAATGAAAGAAGTAATGTTAGATTGTTTAGGAGAAGCTTGTCCAGTGCCTTTAGTAAAAACTCAAAACAAATTAAAAGAATTAGAAGTTGGAGATGTATTAGTAGTTCAAATAGATCATAGCTGTGCAATGAAGAACGTACCAGAATGGGCTAGAAAAGAAGGATATAACGTGGAAATAGAAGAAGTTGATGATGGTGAATGGGAAGTTATAATTGAAAAAAATAAATAAGATAGATTTTAAGGAGGAATAGAAATGAAAGAAGTAATGTTAGATTGTTTAGGAGAAGCTTGTCCAGTGCCTCTAGTAAAAACTCAAAATAAATTAAAAGAATTAGAATTAGGAGATGTATTAGTAGTTCAAATAGATCATAGCTGTGCAATGAAAAACGTACCAGAATGGGCTAGAAAAGAAGGACACAATGTAGAAATAGAAGAAGTTGATGATGGCGAATGGGAAGTTATCATAGAAAAAGTTAAATAGCCTAGTTAGGAGGTGTAACTTTGGACTTTAAGAAGTTAGAAAAGAATAAGTTTTATAAAAGTTGGTTTAAAAATGCATGGACATATGTAATTGGAGCTATATTGTTATCTGTTTTCCAAATAGTTACCCTAGCTACCACTGGAAATCCTTGGGGGGTATCAGGAGCCTTTGCAAACTGGGGAGCTTGGCTCTATAGAGCAGTAGGCGGGAACGTTGATAAATGGTATTACTTTAGCACTCCAGGAGCTCAAGCTACCTTAAATGGTGGATTTTTAAATGATCCTGGTTCCATAAGAAACTTAGGAATAATTTTAGGAGCATTAATGGCTACATTACTTGCTTCTCAATTCAAAATTAAAAAGATAAAATCAAAAAAACAAGTAGTTGCTGCTATTATAGGTGGATTGCTTATGGGATATGGTGCAAGAATAAGTTTCGGTTGTAATATAGGTGCTTTATATAGTGGAATAGCATCCCTTTCATTATCAGGATGGGTATTTGGATTATTCTTATTTTTAGGAGCTATGATTGGAAGTAAACTATTAGTTAAATTCTTTATGTAGTTTAGGAGGGCGGTTATGGAAAAAAGAGTTGAACAATATGATGTAGTAATTATTGGTGGGGGAGCAGCGGGCTTAACTGCTGGTATTTACTGTGGAAGAGCGAGATTAAAAACTTTATTGATAGAAAAAGCCCTAGTAGGTGGACTTGCAACTTATACTAATGAAATAGAAAATTACCCAGGATTCCCAGAAGGAACAACTGGTATAGGACTTATGAACCTATTTCAACAACAAGCCAAAAAATTCGGAGTAAAATTTAAATTAACAGATGTAAAATCAGTTAAGCTTGATGGTGAAACAAAGGTAGTTGAAACATTTAGGACGAACTATGAAGCTAAAGTTGTTATAGTAACTTCAGGTGGAAGACCAAGAGTTACAGGAGCTAAGGGGGAAGAGGGCTTCCTATTTGATAAGGGTATTTCTTTCTGTGCAACATGTGATGCTGCAGCTAATACAGGAAAAGATGTTCTAGTTATAGGTAGTGGAGATGCAGCTATAGAAGAAGGAATGTTTCTAACTAAATTCGCAAATAAGGTGTATGTTTCTGTATTACATGATGAAGGAAAAATGGACTGTAATGAAATTGCTAAAGAGCAAGCTCTTGCTAATCCTAAGATGGAATTTATATGGAACACTGTTGTAGATGAATTCCAAGGAAATGAAAGATTGGAAAAAGTCGTACTTAAAAATGTTAAGACAAACGAAAAAATACCTGTAAAGATTGATACATGTTTTGAATTTATTGGATATATACCAAATACTGAAATATATAAAGATCAACTTGAGCTAACAAATAGAGGTTACGTCGTAACTAATGAGAAGATGGAGACTAATATTACAGGAGTATTTTCTGCTGGTGATGTAAGAGACAAATTCTTAAAACAAGTAGCAACTGCAGTTGGAGATGGAGCTATAGCAGGTTTTGCAGCTGAGAAGTATATTGCTGAAAGTGAAGCTTTCAATGAGCAAATAATGAAGGGCGATATACCAGGACTTATATATATATACAATGCTATAGATCCAAAAGATATAGAATGCTTATCACAAATTGAATGTATAGAAAGAGAAAACCAAGGTAAGATAAGAGTTAATAAAGTTGATATCTATAAATCAACTGGAATAGCAGATAGGCTAGGAGTTAAAGAGTTCCCTTGTGTAGTAACTATTAAAGATGGAAAAGTAGATAAAGTTATAAAAGAAAATTTAACTAAAGAAAGCATATTAGAACAAATTTAAGAGAATAGGTAGTTTATTGGATATGTTTTAAATGAATGTTGATTTTTACATTCATTTAAAACTTTCCATAAACATGCCTATTTTTTATTAATCAGACATATACTCTGACTTGATATACCTTCTTCATTTCCGGTGAAACCAAGCCCTTCTTCTGTGGTAGCTTTAACATTAACTAAGTTATCATCAATTTGTAAAGTACTAGATATATTTTTTATCATTTTAGGGATATAAGGTGCCATTTTAGGCTTTTGAGCAATTATAGTAGCGTCAATATTAACTATTTCATATCCTTCCTTGTCCAGTAGATTTCTTACTTCTTTCAAAAGATCAATGCTGGATATTCCCTTAAATTTAGGATCTGTATCGGGAAAATGCCTTCCAATATCTCCAAGAGCAGCAGCACCAAGCAAGCTATCCATTATAGCATGAAGTAGTACATCAGCATCGGAGTGACCAAGAAGCCCTTTAGAATAAGGAATATCAACTCCACCAATAATAAGTTTTCTGTTTTCAGTTAATCTATGTACATCATAGCCCATACCTATGCGCATTTTAAAACCTCCTAGGATATTTTTAGTTCACATATTATTATAATAAAATAATCTAAGTAATATCAATTAGTAAATTTAAATACTTCCATTAGTAATGTGAAGTAAAGTGCTAGAAAATGGCGGCATGTAAGATTACTTGGCTAACGCATATATGTATCATTGAGAAACCTTTAGTACTACTAGTTATTTCTTCAAAGTTTCTTCAATTGATGCATATATGCTAGCCAGTAATCTTACATGCCTTAATTAGCTGCAACTAGTAATTACTATAGTAAATACTAAAAGGACTTCAAAAAG
Organism: Clostridium sp.; assembly: GCA_034925975.1. GTDB lineage: Bacteria > Bacillota > Clostridia > Clostridiales > Clostridiaceae > Clostridium_H. Next base: position 2,307 of record JAYFRK010000089.1, on the reverse strand, counting down.
GAAAATGATAGTTTTGCATGGCGTAGCCACACTGTAAAGTTACTAAGTAAGTATTGTTGAGTATAACTTGAAGAGTCGCTATAAATAAATGCGTTAGCATGTGGGTATTTAAACAACATCTATGTTGTTGTATTGAAGTCCAAACAAAAAAAGCACCAGGGTGCTTTTTTATAACCAGTGCTTGTATCTAGGATCTTCATTATTATTAGATTTATGTTTAGAAAAAATACTAAGTATTTTTTTTAGTTTAAATATCAGAAGTTGAACATAAGATTTCTGTTGTTTTATAATTTTTCCTTGGTCAACTTTAGAGTCATTTTTATGTTTATATTTTCTAGAGGCAGCTTTAAAATCAACGTATATGACCTTCTTTTCCATAACATTGGCCCCCTTTGTCTATATAGGTTTTTATAGATTTATTATACCACAAACACAGTAAATATACTGAAAATTTAGAAAAAATATTTATGTATATTTCATTAAAAATTGGTTATAATTAAGTGCATTAATTGAATATATAATGCACTTAATTATAAAAAAAGGATAAGTAAAATGAACTGTGATAATTAGGTTTACAATATAGTATATTAACTGAGGCAACATATTGTTAATTTAAATTTACATAATAATAATTTATAATATGGATTAAAGTTTTTAATAAAAAAGACATGTTATGCACAGGTTGTACACAATTGTGTGGATAATGTGGATAACAAATATAGAATATTGCTGAATTTTCGGTTAATTTTTATAAAAAATATAGGAATATACTACAATATATTAGGAATCAACATAAAATGAACAACTTAGTCACAGGAAGACTGTGGATAATGTGTATAACTTATATATCTAATTGATAATAAGATTCAAGGGATAATGTGAATTACAAAAAATTCATATTGCAAATATAAATGGAAATTAGTTGAAATTAATAACAAAATATATTAACACGACGCTAACATAAAATTAACAAGTTATGCACAATTGCCTGTGGATAATGTGCATAACTTGTTCTATTTATCACTTATTTGTCTGTTTTAGGTATTATAAAATAAAATTCTGTTATCTTATTTGGAGTACTTTCAGCACCATAATCAAAATCATGAAGTTTTAGAATTTCTGCACAAATAGCAAGCCCTAGGCCCATTCCTCCTCGATTGTCGTGTTTATAATATCTAGTCCATATAGTATTAAGCTTATCACTTTCGATTCCTATACCATGATCAATTATAGAAATTTTGGTTGATTTATCCACAGGAGAAATACAAAGAGTTACTGATCCGTTATTAGGACTGAACTTTATTGCGTTGTCTAAGAAGTTATATATTACTCTAAAAAGATAGGCTTCATCAGCATATACTTCTATATCAGCACCTTCTAAAGATATTGTTATGTTTTTTTGTTTAGCAATAGTACTAAGTTTGTCTATGCATTCTTGTAGAAGAGGCTTTATGTTAAAGTGACTTTTATTAAGCTTAAGCTTACCGTTTTGAAGTTTAGATAATTCCATAATAGCCATTACAAGATTATTTAATCTATCAACCTCTTCTATAATTTCTTGTGAATATTCTTTAGTTTCAGAGGCATCTACTAATCCATCTTTTATAGCTTCACTATAACTTCGTATTACACTTAATGGAGTTTTGAAATCATGGGATACGTTAGAGATAAAGTTTCTTTGCAGCTCATTTTTTTTATCCAAACTATGGGCCATAGACTGCAAACTATGGGATAAATCTTCAATTTCATCACCTGTAGTTATAGGTATATTGGCATTAAAATTTCCATTAGCAATTTCTTGAGATGCCCTTTGGAGTTTTAGTATAGGCATTGTAAATTTTTTCCCGAGATATGATATAAAAGGTATACAAAGAAAGAGAGCTAATAAAAATATAAAAATAAGTACTATGTAAATTACCTTTAAGTATTCAGAGATATCTCTGCTGCTTTGAAATACTACAATATCTCCAAGCTCTGTGGATAACTTATAATATATAAAGTGTTCTCCTACAGCATTTTCAAAGCTGCCTTGTTCTGGAAGAGACTTAAAGTCTACATTTTTTAAATTATTCATTAACCCCATTCTTTTCCCACCAATAGGTTGTATGAAATTATTATTTATGATTATGGCATTTCCAAAAATATTTTCGTAAGGACGGCCTTCTTTTAAAGACAGGTATATCTCTTCAGAGGAGGTTTTTAAATCCTTATATTGATTTTTCATATAGAATTTAGATAGAAACAAACTGCTGCCTATAAAACAGATTAATATGGCTATACTTATTATATAAATAAAATATTTTATAA
>JAYFRK010000414.1:0-1853 GCA_034925975.1 Clostridium sp. | reverse complement strand
GTCTTCGTATACCCATTTCTTTGGCAAGAGCTCGTAATTCTGTGGTTAGCTTTTCGTTAAGCTCAATAATGTTATAAGCCATTTAATTATTTGTTAAAAAAACGTTTAGGTTTTATATTTTAATGATTGAAACTGAGTTTTTATATATAATGTTTGAAGGAAACAAGGCTATTCCGAACAATGATTAAAAAACTCAATATGGTTTTATTTTGAATTGTTGAGTGAATATCCGTAGAATATATTCACTTATCTTTGAAGATTCTGGTGCAAAGGTAATGTTTTTTTTGAAAACAAAGGAAAAAGGAAGATATATTTTTACTAAAAATTCCCATTAAGCAGTTCGCCAACAGGAATTTTTTTCATTTTATCTGCATGTTCAACTTATTGGATGTGTTTCTTCGACGTTCTATTTCATTTTTAAACAGGAGCGACCGCCGTCTTTCCAACGAACCGCTTGTGGTTGATTGCAGAAAGAGGTCGACTGCTAAGACGGCCCACTTATACGCGCTGTCCATATCATCAAGCATTTCGTACCCCAGTGCTATATTGTGTGCAGCTTTTGCCTGGTTTAGCTTGTTTTTTTCCTTTGTGTAAAATTCGTTCCATTTTTCAATGGCATTGAACCACTGATTATTCTTGGCAAAGACTTCTCCTTCACGCATCTTGGAACTCATTTGTGTGTAGTACCAGCGGTCTTGATTCTCCCAGTGCGGCGAAAATACTTTCGTCATTTTTTCCGCTGCAAACACGGCAAGCTGTTTCATTGCTTCTTCTTGTGAAGGGACAATCAAGTCGGCGTAAGCACGGCCGTCATGAATATCATATCCTTCCCATTTCATGCTGTCGGTAAACTGAACCACCGGGATTTTACCTTCCATCGATGGGAGATACACACGAATTACCGATTGTATTCTCCCGGTTAAACCAGCATAATTGTACCCTTCCTGTCGGAAAAAGTCGGTTCTGTCGGTTTGTAAAATCAGTTTGTCCAGCGATATGATTGCGTCAGTGGTAGTTGCATTCCGCAGTTCATGCATCGTTTCGGGCGTTATGGGAACTTCCTGCCAGAAATCATTATCACTTCTCAGCGGTTTCTGGTAATATTTAACAGCATTAAAATACTCTTCTTCACCCAAAAATTGAGACAATGCTTCCGTATAAAAAATAGCCACACTGTCCGCAGATACTTTTATTCTGTCGGATTGCTTTTTTCCCAGTCTTTTGATGTTATGTCCAATTTCATCAGGCTGCTGAACCACGTTGTTTACCACCAATACCGACTTCACTTCCGTTGGAAGAGTAACCTGCGCCGGTTCGCGCGTCTCGATAGACATGTACTGAATACCGGCACAATTACTGAAAAACAGGATGGAAAAAAACAATATACCAGAGAAAACTAAATGTTTCATAGACAAATTTGGTCTGAATAGGTTGAGATTTTATGAGTCAAAATTACAAATTTATTTAGAAATTGTTTTGTATTTTACGAATGATATGATTTTGTTTTATTCTTTTATGTTGTTTTTTACTTTTTTATACCGCTGAACTTTCATTTTTTTTAAACCACTTTCCATTACGATGCGAAATAAAAATTAAACACCATTAAAAAAATGACATGAAAGATCAAATAGCTTATTTTAAACCGATTCAAGAATTCAACGGCTGCGATTATTGGATACAAAAGAAAGAAATAGGTTTAATGATGTTTGTATTGGATTTAATTTTTACACAAAAAACACTTTTTTGTGCAATTTTTTCGATAGTTGTTTCAAATTTTGTTGGTGAAGCTGAATTCTTTCTGTAAATTTGCCGTCTCCAAAAGAACATAAATAAACATATAGGAAATGGCATTT
>JAYFRK010000311.1:0-1706 GCA_034925975.1 Clostridium sp. | reverse complement strand
TTTTCTTCAAGAGCTAAAGCATATAAGATGACACTTAAAATAGGAGATAAAACCATTATAGAAAGATCTATAGATAGTATATTGGAGTTTTGTTCTAGAGTTATTGTAGTAGGAGGATATAAATTTGAAAATTTAATACCTATACTTTCAAAATATGAAAAGGTTCAGTTAGTCTACAATGATAATTTTCAGGAAGGTATGTTTAGTTCTGTTAAAAAAGGTTTTTCAAAGGTAAAAGAAGAAAGATTTTTTTTTATGCCAGGAGATTATCCTCTAATAGATAAGAAGGTATGTGAAAAACTACTAAACTATCATGGAGACATAATTATTCCTACGTATAATGAAAGAAAAGGGCATCCAATACTGATAAAGACTAGTATGGCAAAAGAAGTTTTAGAAGAAGATAAATACGAGAATCTTAGAGAATTCATAAAAGTTAAAAAACAAATTTTTGTACCTGTAGAAAACGAAGGAATACTTTTAGATATTGATACTATGGAAGATTACAAAAAAATAGTAGGTAGGAGGTGCAATAAAGTTCATGGAATGCAATATCAGTAAACCTACAAAGAGAATCGATGTCCCTGATAAGATTGCTGGAAAGGCTAAGTATATAGGAGATTATAAGCTGGAGGGAATGCTTTATGGAAAGACTCTAAGGTCTACAAAGGCAAGGGCAAAAATAGTAAAAATTGAATATCCAAAACTTCCAGATGGATATTATATAGTTGATAAAGATGATGTTCCGGGAACTAATTTAGTAAAAATAATAATAAATGATCAACCTTTTTTTGCTGATGAAAGAGTAAATTATATTGGGGAAGCTATAGCTTTGGTTGTTGGAGAGGATAAAAAGGAAGTATTAAATATATTATCAAAAATAAATATAGAATATGAAGAGTTGGAACCAATACTGACCATAGATGATGGATTAAATAAATCTAAGGAAGCCATATATGGAGATACTAATTGCTTTGGAGATTATGAATATAAAAAAGGTAATGTTGAAGATATAAAACAAAAAAGCATTTATGTTGTAGAAGGGGAATATGAGACAGGATATCAAGAACAGCTTTATCTTGAGCCACAAGGGGTTATTGCTGTATGTGAGGGAGATAAAGTGTCCATATATGGATCAATACAGTGTCCTTATTATGTAAAAGGTGCTGTTGAACAATGTATGGGGCCTCCAGAGGATAAAGTTAGAATTATTCAGGCGGTGACAGGAGGAGGATTTGGCGGAAAGGAAGATTTCCCATCATTGATAGCAGGACAAGCGGCCTGCGCAGCACTAAAGACTAAACGTCCCGTACAGATTATATACGATAGGGACGAAGACTTAGAAGTAACTCCTAAAAGACATCCATCAAAAATAAAGATAAAGAGCTATTTAGATAAAGATTACAGGATATTGGGCAGTGAAGTAGATATAAAGCTAGATGCAGGCGCATATTCAGGTTTGTCCAATGTGGTTTTACAGAGAACTATGTTTGCAGCAATAGGCAATTATAATGTTGAAAATGTAGTAGTTAAGGGAAAATCAGTTGCTACAAATAAAACTGTAAGCGGAGCTTTTAGAGGGTTTGGAGCACCACAGGCATTTTTTGCAGTTGAAATGCATATGGAACATATAGCAAAGCAGCTAGGTATAGACTCCCTAGAATTTAAGATGAAAAATCTGCTTAAAAAGGGGGATAAGTCTTCTA
>JAYFRK010000203.1:0-5042 GCA_034925975.1 Clostridium sp. | reverse complement strand
GAAAGTCTACCTTCATAAAAAGATTTATGGAACTTATGGTTATTCCGAACATAGAAAATACTTATAAAAAGCAAAGGGCACAAGATGAACTTCCTCAAAGTGCATCAGGAAAATCCATTCATACCACAGAACCAAAATTTGTTCCAAATGAGGCTATTGAAATTGAGTTAAATGGTGGTACAAAATTTAAAGTGCGTATGGTTGATTGCGTAGGGTATATTGTAAAATCTGCATTAGGTTATGTAGAAGGTGAACAACCTAAAATGGTAACTACACCATGGTACGATTATGAAATACCTTTTGAAGAAGCTGCAGAAATAGGTACTAAAAAAGTTATAAACGAACACTCTACAATTGGATTACTTGTTACAACAGATGGAAGTATTACTGGATTAGACAGAGAAGATTATGTTGAAGCAGAAGAAAGAGTAGTAAATGAATTAAAAGGAATTAATAAGCCATTTGTAATGATTTTAAATTCGAGGAATGCAAAATCTCCAGAAACAATAGAACTAGGTAAAGAGCTTCAGGAAAAATATGATGTTCCTGTTCAAGTTATGGACATAGCTAACATGAAAGAAAGCGATATAACCAATGTATTTGAAAGAGTATTAAAGGAATTCCCAATAAAAGAAATAAACATTGATATACCTGAATGGATAGAAAAACTAGAAGTTACTCATTGGCTAAAGGATAATTTTATTTCATTAATTAAAGATATGTGTAAAAATGTATTTAAAGTAAGAGATGTTAAAGGATTTATGGATGGGTTAGAAGAAGTTGATTTTTTACAAAATTCTAAACTAAACGAAATTAATATGGGAGAAGGAACTGCTAGACTAGAATTAAACCCAAAACATGAATTATTCTATAAAGTACTAAGTGAAGTATGTTGTAGAAGTATTAGTGGTGAAAATGAACTCTTGAGCATAATTAAAGATTTAAGTAAGGCAAAAATAGAATATGATAAAATATCTGATGCATTAAGAGATGTTCGTGAAAGAGGATATGGACTTGTATCACCTCAATTAAATGAAATGAGATTAGAAGAACCTGAAATAGTAAAACAGGGTACAAGATATGGTGTTAAATTGAAAGCAAGTGCTCCTTCCTTGCATCTTATTAGAGCAGATATTCAAACAGAAATTTCTCCTATAATGGGAACAGAGAGAGAAAGTGAAGAGTTGGTAAAATCACTTTTAGAACAGTTTGAAAGTGACCCATCTAAAATTTGGGAAAGCAATATGTTTGGTAAATCACTTGAAGTGTTAGTTAAAGATGGACTACAAAACAAACTATACAAGATGCCTGAAGATGTTCAAGTAAAAATACAAAGAACACTAGAGAAAATAATTAATGAGGGTAATGGAGGACTAATTTGTATAATTTTATAATTAGTTTTGTAAGTAAGCCGATATATAGAATACTATATATTGGCTATTTTTTATAAAACTTTCAAAGAATATTTGCTATGATGATGCAGAATTTACTGTTTTATTGTAGAATATAATAGTATAAATTTATAAGGAATTTCAAACTACTAAAATGTATTCACTTTATAAAATGTTAAAGATTAAAGTAAGGAGATCTAATTATGCCTAAAGTCGCAGTTGTATTTAATGGTGGTACTATATCAATGAAAGTTGATGAAAGAATACAAGCAGCTGTTCCAACTCTTAGTGGTGAAGAGATAATGTCTATGGTTACAGGAATTGAAGGTCATGCTGAAGTTGAGAGTTTTACTTTTTCAAACTTACCTGGGCCACACATAACTCCAGAAAAAATGATGGAGCTATCTATGTATGTGCAAAATATACTATTGAGAGAAGATATAGTAGGAGTTGTAATTACACATGGTACCGACACTCTTGAAGAAACAGCATATTTATTAGATTTAACTATAAATAGTGAGAAGCCAGTAATTGTTACAGGCTCTATGAGAAATAGTTCGGAGCTTGGATATGATGGCCCAGCTAATCTGTCAGCATCTATTTGTACTGCAATATCTGACAAAGCTAAGGGAAAAGGTGTAATGGTATGTCTTAATGATGAACTTAACTGTGCCAGTGAAGTTACTAAATCTCATTCCATGAAGTTGAATACATTTCAAAGTCCTGAATTCGGCCATATTGGAATTGTAGATAATAATGAGGTAATATTTCATAGAAATATATTAAATAAAATTCATATAGACACAGATAGAATTGATACTAGGGTGGAACTTATAAAATGCGCTTCAGGTATGGATTCTAAAATTATAGATTTTTACTTAGAAAATGGTGTTAAAGGAATAGTGATTGAGGCACTTGGAAGGGGAAATGTTCCTCCTAAAATGGTTGATGGTATAAAAAAAGCTATATTAATGGGGGTTATAGTAGTTGTAGTATCTAGATGTTATTGTGGAAGAGTGCTAGATACCTATGGTTATCCAGGTGGAGGAAAAGAATTAAGAAATATAGGTGTAATATTTGGAGATGCACTTCCAGGACAGAAGGCTAGAATAAAGTTAATGCTAGCATTAGGTAAAACTAATAACATTAATGAAATTAAAAAGATTTTTGAAATGTTGCCAAACTAATCACGAACTATAATATATATTTTAAACAATATATTTCGTAACGGGTTGACATATAAAAAAAAGCATGATATCATTATTTTGAAAAAAGAAATTAATAGCCACTTTTACTCATATAAACCTAGAAATAAGGTCTAGGTGTCTCTACCAAATACCGTAAATATTTGACTATGAGTGATCTGGGAGTATGTATAATTAATAAACCACTCTAGATTACTCATGTCTAGGTGGTTTATTTTTATTTTACATGGAGGGTTACAAAATGGAAAATTTCTTTCAGTTAAAACAAAATGGTACTGATATTAGAAAGGAAGTTATAGCGGGTATAACTACTTTTTTAGCTATGGCGTATATTATAGCTGTTAATCCTAACATTTTAGGTGTTACAGGTATGCCAAAGGGAGCAGTATTAACTGCAACATGTCTTTCAGCTGGACTAACTACAATTTTGATGGGGTTATATGCGAATTTACCTTTTGCATTAGCTTCAGGTATGGGACTAAATGCATTCTTTGCATTCAGTGTTGTACAAGCTAGAGGTGTGGATTGGAAAGTTGCACTAACAGCAGTATTTATAGAAGGTATTATATTTATAATTTTATCATTGACAAACGTAAGAGAGTTAGTAGTGAATGCAATTCCAACTACTTTAAAATTGGCTGTAACAGCAGGTATAGGACTTTTTATAGCATTTATAGGCTTTGTTAACGCTGGTATAGTAGTAAAAAATGATGCTACATTAGTTGGAATAGGTAATTTTACTACACCGCCAGTTATAATAGCAGTTATTGGAATAATAGTAATAGTTATTCTTTCTAAAAAGAATGTAAAAGGAGCTCTTCTTTGGGGAATAGTTGTAAGTACAATAATAGCTTGGGGTTATGCATTTATTAGTCCTAAACTAGCAGCAGAAACATATCATATATATTTACCTAATGGAATATTTAAATTTGAGACACTAAATCCAATTGCATTTAAGTTAGATTTTTCATATATTACTGATGCTACAAAAGTATGGTCTTTTATAACCATAGTATTGACATTCTTATTTGTAGATTTCTTTGATACAGTTGGTACCTTAGTTGGAGTTGCTTCAAAAGTAGGTATGATAGATAAAGAAGGTAAAGTTAAAAATGCAGGTAAAGCTCTACTTGTTGATGCAATTGGAACAACATTTGGTGCACTAATAGGAACTTCAACAGTAACAACTTATGTTGAAAGCTCAGCAGGAGTTGCAGAAGGAGGAAGAACAGGCTTAGCATCAATAGTTACAGGTATATTATTTTTAATTGCTATGTTTTTCTCACCATTATTTATAGCCATTCCAGGATGTGCTACAGCACCTGCTCTTATAATAGTTGGATTTTTTATGATGGAAAATGTAGTTAAAATCGATTTTGCTGATTTTACTGAAGGTGTACCAGCATTTTTAACAATAGCATTAATGCCTTTAACTTACAGCATAGGTGATGGCTTAACTTTAGGAGTTCTATCATATGCAGTATTAAATTTCATAAATAATATTTTTACAAAAGATAAAAATAAAAAGAAGAAAGTTTCTATAGTTATATATATACTTGCTATATTATTTATTATTAAACTAATCGCTACTGGAATTTAGTATAATAAAGTGATTTATTTAAAATTACACAGGGTAATGAAAGATATTAAGAGTGCTTAATCTCTAATAAAGTTTTTAAAAGTTTCTATACACATAATTAGAAAAACTTTATTAGAGCAATTTAGTGCTCTTTAATTTTTTCAGTAATATTATGAGAGCATTGTTTAACACACTATAAAGATTAAGTAACATACAACTTTTATTTAGAATAATATAAATTAAAATTATGAACTGGAGGAACTAAGGGTGGAAACTAATAAAAGGCTTTGTAGTGTTAAAGAATATCATTTTAAAACTATAGATGATATAAAGAAAAAATTAATTTCTCAAGGTAAAATAATAACTGATCTTGGAATTGGAGACCCGGATTTAGGACTACATGAAGAGATAATTAGTGGTTTAATTAAGGGGTTAGGATATAAAGAATTTAATAAATATCCTCCTTATGACGGTATAGTTGAATTGAAAAAATTTATTATTGAGTATTATATGAAAGTATATTCTATAGATTTAGAATTAGATGAAGTTATTATTCTAATAGGTTCAAAAGAAGGAATAAGCAATTTAATACCTGCAATTTGCAATATAGGAGATTATGTTATATCACCTGATCCTAGGTATCCTGTATATGAAATGTGTTCATATTTATGGGGAAATAAGGTTTATAAGGTACCTATTGAAGAAAAAAATAATTATCTTGTTGATCTTAGAAAAATACCAGATGGTATTAGAGAAAAAGCTAAACTAATGATAATAAATTATCCTAATAACCCAACTGGTGCTGTAGCTAATAAAGAATTTTATAAAGAAATTATTAATTATTGCTCAAATAATGAAATTTCTTTA
>JAYFRK010000450.1:0-4384 GCA_034925975.1 Clostridium sp. | reverse complement strand
ACCAATTCCTAAGTTAATTATCATTCCACTCTTAAATTCTTTAGCTATTCTGCGTGCAATAATTTCTCTATCTGTCATAATTGATATACCCCCTATTTCAATTTATTCTTAGATATCCAAAGTTCTTCAAGATCTTGTTTTCTTTCTTCATATGTCTTACCTTTAACTAAAATGTCAACAAAAATTCCAGGTGTTCCTACATTGTTGTATGGAATTTCCCCAACTTCAACTATTTCATCTACTTCTGCAATAACTAAATCTGCTGCTGTTGCAATTACAGGATTTGAATTTAAAGAAGTTCCTCTATATTCTATATTTCCAAGCTTATCCGCTCTAAACCCCTTAATTATTGCAACATCACCCTTTAATGGTGGATATACTAAGTATTCTTTTCCTTCTATAGTTATTTTTTCTCTTCCTTCTTCAACTTCTGTTCCAAGTCCTGTAGGTGTAATTATTCCACCAAGGCCTGCTCCTGCTGCTCTTACTCTTTCAATCCAAGTTCCCATAGGATTGAATTCTACCTCTATTTCTCCAGAATTGTATTGTGCTACAAGCTCTGGGTCTGTTCCTATGTGAGTTCCTATAAACTTTTTAACTTGCTTATTTTTTGTAAGTCTACCCAAATCTCTTCCACCACCTGGGTATCCTCCAACAACAGTTATTAATGTTAAATCTTTAACATCACTTTCACAAATTTCATTAATCATTTCAATAGGAATTCCAACTCCGAAAAATCCTCCTATCATCACCCTCATATTATCCTTGATATTTTTTACTGCTTCTTCTTTAGTTTGAATAACAGCCATATTTGCACCCCCAAATTATAGATTTTTCATTTAACATTATACTTCATTGTTAAATTTTTGTCATTATATTTTTTATACTGTTATCTAAAAATAGGTCTCTCTAGGCAATTGTTTCAACGTTTTTCTAAAGGGTTACATGTTTTTTCAAACTAAAAAAGCTCCCAACAAAATTCTCTTGTTGACAGCTCTAAAATCAATAGCTCTTTTCTATTATCTATTCATAATTTTTAATATATATTCTGCAGTTTCATTATCAGTTATAAGAACATCTATAAAGTTTCCTCTTAATGCCCCAAGTATGGCTTCTGCTTTTTCCTTTCCTCCTGCTATACCTATTACCTTTGGAATTCTCTTTAAATCTTCTACTCCTATTCCTATTACCCTGCTGCTTATACTATTTTTTATTATTTCACCATTGATATTATAAGCTTGTAGACATATGTCTCCAACACATTTATCTTCTTCTAATCTTTTCAGTTCTTCTTTTGATAGGTAATTTTGCATGTATATTGTAGACTTTTCACTTAAGTTTCCTATTCCAACTATCGCCATAGTACACTTTTTTATTAGATTAAATATATTCTTAATACTTTGTTCACTCATCATAGCTTCTTTGAATTGCTCATCTTTTACTATAGCAGGAGCATACATAATATATGGAATCCCATTTAGTTTACTAGCCATAGCCCTTGTTATTTCATCAGCTTTTATAGACGGATCTTTAATATTAGTACCACCTACTATCTGCACTACTGATATATTATTTCTTTTAATATTCCCTAAATTAGCCGCTGTTTTAGAAAGCGTTCTTCCCCAAGAAACTCCTATTATGTCATTACTATCAATTGTCCTTTCAAGGTAAGAGGCTGCCACCTTAGAAAGTTTATCCATTAAGTCTTCATCATTTTCTTTTGACGTTACTATTACTTCCTGTAATGAAAATTCTTTTTCTAAATCTTGCTCTAACTTTACATAGCTTTCTTCATAACCATTTATTTGTATAGTCACTATTCCATTTTCTATAAGACTATTGATTATTCTATTTACTTTTTGCCTTGACATTGAAAGCTTCTTTCCTATTTCTTCTTGAGTCAGTCCAATATTGTAATAATAATGAGCTATTTTAATAAGAGTTCTTTTATCTTTCATAATTTACTTAATCATCCTTTACTTTTATTGTTGCATTTTATCATTAACTATCTGCCTTTATATATATTTGTAATTATTATACTTTGTGAATAAATTTAATTCAATACACTATTACATTTCGCTGAATTTATATATTTTAATACATACTTAACATTTGCTCACAAAAATATATTATATCTAGTCTCCATTTTATATTGACACTAGATATAATCTTTATAAATTAATATAATATATATGGCGATTCAATTTATATAGCAATTTACATTTATATTAATGAGATTAATTTTAAAATTAGATTAGAGGTGAAAATGTGAAAAGGACATATGGGATATTATATGCCATACTTTCTTCAGCAGCATTTGGTTTTATGCCAATTTTTGCAAAATTAGCATATAATAACGGAAGTAACGCTCTTACAGTTTTAACACTAAGGTTTTTACTAGCTGCAATTATGCTTTATATATACTTTTCTATAAAAAAGGTTAATTTAAAAATTAGTAGAAATCAGCTTAAGATAATGTTTTTAATAGGCGTTATTGGTTATACTTCTACAGGAATAGGTTTATTTTTTTCCTATAATTACATTTCTGTAGGACTTGCAACTACAATACATTTTGTATATCCTGCTGCTGTAATTATAATGAATTATATGATATATAAAGAGAAATTTACTAAATATAAAGTATTTTCTCTAATTTTATCACTGATAGGTGTATATATTTTAATAGGAGTAAAAGGACAAAGTATCCATCCTATTGGTGCAGCTTTAGCTATTATTTCAGGATTCACATACGCTGCATGTATTATGGGAATGAATCATCCTGAGATAAAAAAATTAGATAATACTATTTCGGTTTTTTATTTTTCTCTTTTTGCAGGTGCTTCACTTTTTATATTTACTGCTTTAAGCAATAAACTACGCTTTGATGTAAATTTTTATACAATTTCATCTGCTATAGGAATTTCTTTTTTATCTACTATAGTATCTATTGTTTTATTTATTAAAGCATTAAAAATAATAGGTTCTTCCTCTACATCAATATTGGGTACTTTTGAACCAATAGTAAGTATAATAATGGGAATAATATTATTTGGAGAAAAAATTACAATACCAATTATTATAGGAACCATTCTAATACTTTTTTCTGTAGTAATTATTGCAAAAGGTCAAGAAAAATCTAAAGAAGCTGACGTTCCTTTATAAAAATTTCAAATATAAAATAGTATTTTAAAAGCTTTATATAATTATAAATACAGGAATTTTCCTTGACTTAACTATATATTTTATTTAAAATTTGATTATTAAGTAAAGATAGGTGATAAATGATGAAATTACCCGAATTAATTATTGGAGATTTAAAAGCTTCAGTGCCAATAGTACAAGGTGGAATGGGAATTGGTATATCCCTTCACAAATTAGCTTCCGCAGTTGCTAATTCTGGCGGAATAGGAGTTATTTCTGCAGCACAAATTGGATTTGCAGAATCAGATTTTCTAAAAAATAATCTTCAGGCTAACTTAAGAGCTTTAAGAAAAGAGATTAGATTAGCAAGAGAAATCAGTCCAAAAGGTATACTAGGAGTAAACCTAATGGTTGCAGCTAACAATTACAATGAATATGTTAAAATATGTATAGAGGAAGGCATAGATATAATCATATCTGGTGCCGGACTCCCACTTGAATTACCAAAACTAGTGGAAGGAAGCAAGATTAAGATTGCTCCTATAGTTTCTTCTGCTAAGGCAGCTTCACTTATATGCAAAACTTGGGACAGAAAGCACAATGCTGCTCCTGACCTAGTTGTGGTAGAAGGACCTGAAGCTGGTGGTCATCTCGGTTTTCACAAAGAAGATATAACTGGCAATTCCACTACAATAGACGAAATTGTGGTAGCTGTAAAGAAAGCAGTTGAGCCTTATTGCGATAAATATAGTAAACATATTCCAGTAATTGCTGCTGGAGGAGTATTTGATGGCTATGATATTGCAAGGCTATTAAAACTTGGTGCAGATGGTGTTCAAATGGGAACAAGATTTGTAGCTACATATGAATGTGATGCTAGTAATGCATTTAAAGAAGCTTATGTTAATGCTCAAAAAGAAGACGTACAAATAGTAACTAGTCCAGTTGGTATGCCTGGAAGAGCCATTAAGAATAAGTTTATTGAAAGTGTTAATGGTAACGAAGGTAATATTAAATGTCTTTATAACTGTTTAAAACCTTGCAATCCAAAAACTGCTCCTTACTGTATATCTAAAGCATTAATCAATGCTATGGAAGGAAATCTAGATGAAGGACTAATCTTCTGTGGAAGTAATGTATATAAAATAGATAAAATAGTTTCTGTAAAAGATTTAATTCATGAATTAGTCCAACAAGCGGAATCAGTATAAAATCAGAGCCAGTTCTCTAGAATAAGTTTCTA
>JAYFRK010000424.1:0-2731 GCA_034925975.1 Clostridium sp. | reverse complement strand
GTATAGGTGGTTCCTTAGCACTAAATATAGACAAAGAGTATATACTAAATGGACTTTCTACATTTCACGGAACTCACAGACGTTTCGAATTTAAGGGTAAAACCAATGGTATTACTGTAATAGATGATTACGCTCATCATCCTACAGAAATTAAGGCAGCATTGAATGCCGCAAAAAATTTCCCTCATAAAAGAATTTTCTGTGTGTTTCAACCTCACACTTACTCTAGAACTATAACTTTATTTAATGAATTTGCCGATTCCTTCTCTAATGCAGATACCTTATTGTTAGCAGATATTTATGCAGCAAGAGAAAAAGATTTAGGAATTGTAAGTTCTGATGCATTAGGAACTAAGATAAGAGAAAAAGGTGTTGACTGTAAAAATTTCCACAGCTTTAATGACATAACAAAGTTTTTGCAAACTGAACTAATGGATGGAGACTTACTTATTACAATTGGAGCTGGAGATGTATATAAAGTTGGAGAAATGTTTTTAAATAACGCAGTTTAATAGAAGAAGATATATAATTGCAAAGAGCAGTTATATATCTTCTTTTATTTTTTTATGTTTTTATTCTAAATTTCATTCTAAAAATTATTACTATTAAAACGCCTCTAAATTAATCTCAGTTTTACTATATTAAAGCTATTTGGTAATAATATTTTCATGTAATACTTTAAGATATTAATAAAATTAAAGTGTAAAAAATTGAAAATAGGGCAAAAATATTAATGATATACTTTTAGGAGGCGGATGTTATTATGTATACATTTTTAGTTTCTGCATTAATAGATGTTGTTCTAATATTTGTTTCATATTATATATTTAAATCTGTAATAAGTGGTCCTACTAGGCATAGGATATATGAAAAATACCTAAGCTCTTTCGCAAAATTCGTAATATATGCATTTATTATAACTTTATTGATAACAGGGCTTAGTGCTTTAATTCTTTACAAAACACGTTACATAGTTTATCTCAATGTAATAGCCCCATCTCTAGTGTCTATTTTTGTTGGTTTTATAATTTCATTAGTTCCAACCCGTGGTACAGGTGATAAGAAAGAAAAGGACGTTTAACTTAATCATTACTAAATTTTTGAAAATAATATACTTAAATTGAAAGATTATATACCATAACGCTTTATTATGGTATATAATTTATTTATATGCCATTTTAATTATAACAATAAATTGTATGACATTTTTTCTATGTACAAAAATCTTTCTCTTTATAAGAAACTTGAGATGAGGAGAACTAAAAATGCTTAATATAATAACTATAATTGCTAACATACTTTTAGGAATGAACATTATCGGCACATTAGCTTGTGTATTATTATTTATAATAGTTGCAATATCTAAATCATATTTATTAAGAAATGTCCTGCCTAAGGTTTGCATTCTATTTATTATAACTTGGTTTCTAAATATATCATGTAATGTTTTTATTCTTATTAAAGCTTCTTAAGCTAAAAATTATATAACTACTATATTGACTTTTTTATATTAGCATTATATAATATTATTCGTTGACGGGGTATAGCGCAGATGGTAGCGCGCGTGGTTTGGGACCATGAGGCCGCGGGTTCGAGCCCTGCTACCCCGACCAGAGAGTTGTTTTGAACAGCTCTTTTTTTGTTTTTTGGTATATAACTTGAATGCATCGTAAAAAATAATTTTAAAAAAAGGAGACTGCTCAATGAATAATAATTACGATGCTTTATTCAAAACATTAGTGAAATCATATTATGATAACACTTTTGAAGAAACTGTACTAAATTTGCTCTCTGGGGAAAGTTCAAAAAGAGAACATTTAGGTAAAATCATTTCTTTCCTTTGTGGAGTTGATGTAAAATATGATGATAACTTTGTACAAAATTTAAAGAAAGCTGTTGCAAGCTATGAAATACGTCATAAAATAGTTCATAAAATTAATGATTGTTCTATGGATTGTGCAGATAAAAGCGGTAAAACCATGTGTCAAAAATCCTGTCCCTTTGACGCTGTATTAGTAGATGAAAATACAAATAAAACTTATTTATCTCTTGATAGGTGTACAGATTGTGGCTTTTGCGTAGATGGTTGCCCTACTGGTAGCATATTAGACAAGGTTGAATTTATTCCTCTCATAGACTTACTCAATAAGGAAAATATGATAATCGCTGCGGTAGCTCCTTCAATTATTGGCCAATTTGGAGATGATGTAACTATAGATCAGCTTAGATCTGCTTTTAAAAAAATTGGCTTTGCAGATATGGTGGAAGTAGCTTTTTTTGCAGATATGTTAACAATAAAAGAGGCAATAGAATTTGATCATCTAGTAAATAGTGTAGACGATTTTATGATAACTTCTTGCTGCTGCCCCCTGTGGATAGGTATGTTAAAGAAGTTATTTAGTGATTTACTTCCATATCTCTCCCCTTCTGTATCCCCTATGATAGCAGCAGGCAAAGTGCTAAAGCGACTAAATCCTAATTGTAAAGTTGTTTTTATAGGCCCCTGTATTGCTAAAAAATCAGAAGCCAAAGAAGAGGATTTGATAGGTGTTATAGATTATGTACTTACCTATCAAGAGCTTAAAGATATTTTTGATGCCCTTGAAATACATCCTAGTGAGATGGAAGAAGACTTAGCCACCGAATATGCTTCCAGAGAAGGTAGACTTTATGGTCGTACTGGTGGTGTTTCAATAGCGATTTCTGAAGCTATCGAAAACTTATTTCCCGA
>JAYFRK010000273.1:0-2436 GCA_034925975.1 Clostridium sp. | reverse complement strand
ATATCTGCGAGTAAGCCAGATGGTCGCTGCTGCAGATTCTGCAGGAGAGGAAAGTCCGAGCTCCGTAGGGCAGGGTGCTGGGTAATACCCAGTGGAGGCAACTCTAAGGAAAGTGCAACAGAGATATACCGCCCTTCTTATGAAGGGTAAGGGTGGAAAGGCGAGGTAAGAGCTCACCAGCGCAATGGCGACTTTGCGGCTATGTAAACCCCACCTGGAGCAAGATCGAATAGGAAGACATATGGGGCTGCCCGTCCTGTCTTCGGGTAAGATCGCTTGAGCCCATTGGTAACAATGAGCCTAGATAGATGATCGTCAAATACAGAACTCGGCTTATAGACTTAGTCGCATATTGAAAACACTACCTTTGTGGGTATGTGTTTTATTTTTTTACAGACTTTTTCATTGTTTTCTTTAATATAATTTTCAATCCAAATAGATATATAATTCTGTTATAATAGAAATGCATGTATTATTTTGTATTTTGTTAAACTAAATGATAAAAATATATGCAATCTTTTTTACTTAATAAGCGATAGTAAAATATGAGGAAACAGATAATATTTATGAAAGGGTAATAGGAACATGGATATAAGAATAATATCGCCTGAAAACAGGAAACAAATTAATGATTTTATTAGTTCCCATTGGTTTTCCACTGATATGGTAATTAGAGGAGAATTAGTTGATATGACAAAATTGGACGGTTTTGTTATATATGATAAAGAAACCATTATTGGATTAATTACATATACAATTAAGAGCAATGAATGTGAAATTATGTCTTTAGACAGTTTGAAGGAAAATCAAGGAATTGGCACTAATCTTGTAAATAAAATTATTGAAATAGCAAGTGAGAAGAAATGTACGAAAATAAAATTGATTACAACAAATGATAATATAAATGCTATACGTTTTTATCAAAAACGAGGATTTGATATGGTAAATATATATCGTAATGCATTGGATACTTCGAGAGAATTAAAACCATCAATCCCTTTACTTGGGGATTTTAATATACCTTTAAAACACGAAATTGAATTTGAAATGGATTTGTTTAAGTAATTATTATTTTTAAGATGGTAAGATCGTATTATTCAAATTGTGACTGATAAAAAATTTTGTTGGTTGGAAGATATTACAGCATGACAAAATATATTATAATAAATTATCAATTAGGATAGGTGAAAAATGAGAATAAGATACGTAATAATTAGCTCAGTAGTTGCATGCATAGTATTATATTTTGTTGAACAATTTCTTCAGGTAAACTATGCGTTAAAAACAGTATCAAAAATTATATTATTTACTATGATACCGTATATGTATATAAATTTATTTGAAAATAATAGTTTAACTAAAGCTATAAATATTAAAAAAATAGATAAAAAACATTTGAAATTAGGATGCCTATTTGGAATAAGCTCATTTTTAATTATATTAATAGCTTATTATTTTTTAGGTCACTTTATAGATTTTCAGAGCATATCAAAAGAATTACAAAACAAGTCTAACATTACTCCAGCAAATTTTGCTTTTATAGGAGCTTATATTACTTTTGGAAATTCTTTTTTAGAAGAGTTTTTCTTTAGAGGGTTCATATTTTTGAATTTATATAAACTAAAATATAAAAAGATAGCTTATGTCTATTCTTCTATACTTTTTGGACTTTATCATATTGCTATTTTTAAAACTTGGTTTAACATATGGATAATAAGATTGGCCCTGTTAGGGCTTATAGCTGTAGGATTTATATTTAACTGGCTTGATACTAAGTCAGAAAACTTTATAAATTCTTGGATAGTTCACATAATGGCAGATAGTGCAATTATATTTATTGGACTTAAAATGTTTAACATAGTTTAACAGTAGTAAAGTTTTTATAAAGCATAATTTACTATAGGCTTATTTATGAATTTAATTCTTATAAGAAATGGATACCCAATAACCGTTATAAAAATGGAAGAAAGAAATAAATATATGGTTGCTCTTGAAAAGGCCAGTATTGAAAACACTATCTAAAAGGTATGTGTTTTATTTTTTACAGATTTTTTTTATTAAGTATTCGATTATATTTGTTATAGATATTTATTTCATTGTTATCTTTAATATAATTTTCAATCAAAGTTAGTATATAATTTTGTTATAATAGAAATACATGCATTGATTGGTGTTGCATGGTATTAATACATGATAGCTTTATGCTATGTAGCAGTATATAAAAACTCAAACAAATTTTAGTTGGGCAAACTAAAGAAGGATATGATTTTAATGAAATATAGGGAATCAGGAATGCCGTCAGAAGAGTTATGGCAATCATTTTTTAACCCAGTAGATACTCTTAAACAAATGGGTGTAGAAAAAAATATAAGAACTTTAATTGATATAGGATGTGGCTACGGAACATTTTTAATACCAGCTGCTAAGCTTGTAAGT
>JAYFRK010000429.1:0-2520 GCA_034925975.1 Clostridium sp. | reverse complement strand
TTTTAGCGGATTATTCTCACTTAACAGAGTGCTTGTATAACATAATAATCAATGCTTTTGAATCGATACCTAATGACAAACCGGGCTATGTAAACGTAATCTCATATTGTGAATATTCATGGTTTATAATTAAAATCCAAGATACAGGCTGCGGTATTGATAAAAAAGCTTTAAGCAAAATATTTGATCCTTTTTATACTAAGAAAAATACAGCTAAAAATTGGGGAGTAGGCTTATCTTATGCAAAGCAGATAATTAACGGTCATATGGGTCATATTGATGTTTCCAGTAATATTGATGAGGGAAGCTCTTTCTGCATATTTATCCCCATATATAAATTAAACAACTAATTTATTGAAAGGAGCCATCAAGATGAAAGATTTAATAAAAGTTATGGTAGCTGAAGACTTAGATATTCTTCGAGAACATTACTGCGAAATAATTCAAAATGAAGCTAGCCTAAAGCTTATAGCCTCTGCTGCAAATGGTAAAGATATCGTAAATCTTGTAAAACAGTCAGAACCCGATGTAATACTAATGGACATAGAGATGGAGACTAAAAACGATGGTATAGTTGCTGCTAAACAAATTATAGAAAATTATCCAAATGTCCATATAGTTTTTCTAACTGTGCACGAAGATGACGAAACAATATTTAGTGCATTTGAGTCAGGTGCTATAGATTATATATTAAAGAATTCATCTGATATTGATATAGTAAAAAGTATAAAAAATTCTCATGATGGAATTTCATCAACTACACCTGAAATTGCTTATAAAATTATGCACGAATTTTCTAATATACGAAAAAAACAAAATAAAATATTTGAAATTATATCTATAATTTCTCACCTTACACCCTCAGAAAATGAAGTACTAAGCCTTTTGATTAGTGGTAAAAAGGCTACTGAAATTGCCAAAATACGCCATGTTGAACTTACCACTACTAAATCTCAGATTAACGCTATACTAAAAAAGTTTAATAAGAAACGTTCTAAAGAAGTAGTTAATTTGATAAATGACTTAGATATCACAAATATTATCTACGAAATCAGCAATACTAAATAATTTTATGAAGCTTGAGTGAACATCAATTCTGCTGTAATTCTCAAGCTTTCTTTTAATTATTTTTTATTGGCTCTTCAGCTACAATTGGACTTGCTAATATCTTTACATTTTTGTGCTCCTGTAAAAGTGATGCTGGTACTTTAGCTGTAATTTCTCCATACATTAACTGTCTTATTATCCCCTTTTGCCATTCTCTGAACATTCCAAGTACTATTTTTCTTGAATTTAATATTTCTTTCATGCCTAATGTTATACACCACTTTGGCATTGCCTCAATACATCCGCCACATCCCATAGCCGCATTTATAGTCCTTGTTTCTCTTGAAATTTCAAGTACTCTTGTACCAACATTTCTAAAAGCTTCTAAAGACATATGTTCTTCTGGTGGTTCATTAAATGCTATGTGTCCATTAATTCCTACCCCGCCAAAACATATATCTACACCACCAAGTTCCAGCATCTTCTTCCAATAAAAAGCCTCTTTTTCTGGCTCTGGGAAAAATCTTTGATCTTTAGGAACATTGTACTCTTCATCTATTCTGCTATATAATTCTTTTTCCATTGTATTTTTAAAACTTAAAGGGTTTTCTAATGTCATTGGTTGTTTGTTATCATCCAAGTACTCATCCATGTTAAATATATATACATTATTAAGAGGTAGCTTGTACTCATTTACCATCCTTGCAAATTTTCTATATTGCCCTACTGGCCCTACTGGACATATAAAAACTGTTTTCTTACCCTTATCATTATTAGCTTTTATTTCATCAAACATCATTCTTGCTATTTCATAATATATATCCTGCTCATGGTCGAGTATTTCGAGTTCTATGCTGCTCTCTTTACCTAAATCTTCTTTTTTTATATGCTTCCAATCCTTCATTTTCTTTTTCACCTCTTACTCTTTTCATATTTATTTGTTAGGGCTAAAGTATTACTTTAGCCCTAAGCCCTTGTAAAATTATTTAGTTTTTTCTACAGCTTTAATCATAGGTTCTGTAACTATAAACTTTTCTGCTGGTACGACTTCTTTTAATTTTCCATTTTTTACGAACATTGTTTCAAAACCTTCATACCATTTTTTAGCAGTACCATCTTTAAAGTAAGTAGCCTGTTTTTCTGACTCTATGAATTTTGTTACTGGTACCATTTCTTTTAATGAATCTTCAGGTACTTGAGTAAACTTAGATGTAAGTTTAAGTGTTTCATCTCCATTTTTCATTCTATAATCATTCATCTTAACCCAAGCTCTCATGAACTTTTCTACAACTTCTGGTTTGCTTTCTAGGAATTTAGGATTAACTACCCAGCTTGATGGGAATATATATTGTGGATAGAAATCATTATTATCTCCTAATTTAACGATATTATCTTTACCTACTTGTTTTTCAATTTCTTTTGTATATGGAACCCAAATTGCAACAGCATCAACTTTTCCTGCAGCAAATGCAG
>JAYFRK010000608.1:0-20712 GCA_034925975.1 Clostridium sp. | reverse complement strand
CTGCGGCGGTGTTTTTTTGAGTAACATTTGATAGGCAGCCGGATCTATCATCCAACTGTTTATTTCATCTTTTGCCAGTACCAGCGGCATCCGTGGATGGATACCACGTACCGATTCGTTTGCCTCCGTGGTCAGAATGCAATAGCAATCTTTACCCTGTCGTTGGTCATAGATACCGGCCATATAAATTGGCTCAGCATCGGGTAGATGGAACAGATGCTTTCGCTTGTCCGTACTCCATTCAAAGAATCCGGTGGCGGGGATAATGCAGCGTTGCGTGAGTACGCTGTTCCGAAACAGAGGCTTTTCCTCTACGCTTTCTGCGCGGGCGTTGATGACCAGTGACTTCTGGGTCTGGAATCCCCACCGCATAAGATCCGCTGTTGTTTTACCCTGCCGTTCCACCAAAACGGGCGCTTGCACTGATGGGCATATCTCACCTGGTTTCCACGCATTCCTTCCACAGCGTTGTTCCACCTCTTGAACAATTTTCTGAATTTCTTCGCACTGCTCCGCCGTAAACTGATACCTTCCACACATCCTTCTTCCCTCCTTGCCGGTGCTTACATAATTTTTATACCGGATATAGTATAGCACATTTGGCAGACATCTATTGCAGCAAGCAAAAATAGCAAAAAGTACGGTGAGTTGAAAAGTTAACTTCAACCCATATGGCAGAAGTTACTTTTTCAAACTCAAAACGGAAATTAGTTTACCAATAGTGGCATGCGCAATTCGGTCATGCCGATTTCAGTTTTATAAGCTCGTCCAGCGCGATAAAGGCGCTACAAAGTATCAGCACATTTTTTTAGTGAATATTTTGAAATGCGGTTTTGACTTGAAAGACAGCAAACGACTGGAAACAGTCGTTTGTTGCCTTCTTTCTGCGCGTTTGGTATTTGACTTTTTACCCCCTCAATCATACTTTGGATGGATTACAAAATAAATTTTATCTGATACAATTAGCTGGTATATTGGAAAATAATTCTTAAAAATGTACTAATTGTTAAAGGAGGGCTACTCATGGGCGACAGCGCTTCTGTCATTATAAAGCCCTCGCTGAAGGAAATTTTTCTGACCGGCTGGGAACACTGCCGGGTCATTCTGTTCTCCGCGCCCTGCGGCTGCGGCAAGACCACAACGGCGACGGCTCTGCTCGCCGGGCATACCGTCTGCGCGCTCAGCGCGGCGGACGCGGAATTTTTGCCGGGCAATATCCCGCCGGACTGCGACGCGGTGCTGGTGGACAATTTGCAGGTTCTGCTGGAACCGGAGCGCCGGGAGGCACTCTGCAATCTGATTCGCAGCCGAGATGATTTGCACTTTGTACTGCTGGGCCGCGGAGCGGTCCCCGGCTGGCTGATGCCGTTTCAATTTGCGGGCGTCCTGCTCACCATAGAATCGCAGGCCCTGTTTTTCGACCGCGCGACCGCGCAGCGGATGCTGGAAGATCGCGGCATTGCGGTCAGCCCCGGTGATATGAGCGCCATTCAGCGTGACTTTAAAGGTTATCCCATCGCCATGGACATCCTCTGCCGCAAGCTGAAAAATGGCGGGGCATACAGCGAGGACATCTTGAACTCGGCGAAGCGAGAGCTGTTCATTTATTTTGATGAGGCGGTCTACCGCCGTTTTGACGCACCCTTGCAGCGGTTGCTGGTGAGCCTTGCGCCGTTTGAGAGCTTTCATCTGGAGCTTGCGAAAATGGTCAGCGGCGATCCCCGGGCGGGGGAGCTGCTGGGCAGCATCCAGCGAGACACCACCATGCTTTTGTTCGACGGACTGGACACCTATCATTTCTGGCCCATCTTTCGGGTGTTTCTGATGTGGGAGCTGCACCAGAAGCTCACCGACGCGGAGAAGCGCAGCTTGTACAGCCGGGCGGCGCTTTATTACGAGTTGCGCGACGAGCTGGACAGAGCGCTGGAATGCTACTCCCTTGCGGGAGAGCAGAGCAAGGTGTCCGCGCTGCTGGTGAAAAACGCGGAGCAGCACCCCGGCGTGGGGCGCTACCACCAGCTGCAAAATTACTATTTTGCTCTGCCGGACGAGGACATTCTGAAATCTCCGGCGCTGATATGCGGCATGAGCATGCTGACCTCCCTGTGCCTGGATTACGAGGCCTCCGAGCGGTGGTACGCCGCGCTGCAAGACTATGCCGCACGGCTCAAAAAGGCCGATTCTGAATACAAAACCGTACGGGGTAAGCTGGCATATCTGGATATTGCCCTGCCGCAGCGGGGGAGCAAGGGACTGATTGAGGTCATCGGCAGCGTGTTCCGGGTCATGACGGACAAGCAGCTCAAGGTGCCGGCGTTTTCCGTTACCAGCACCCTGCCAAGCATTATGAACGGCGGCAAGGACTTCTGCGAGTGGTCGAAAAAGGACGATCTGCTGTACGCCACCATGAAAAAGCCGGTGGAAACCGTTCTGGGCCGGGACGGCGTGGGGCTGGCCGACTGCGCCATCTGCGAGAGCAAGTTTGAAAAGGGCGAGGACGTATCGAAACGCCTGCTCACCCTCATGTCGCGTCTGGGCGAGATTCAGGCGCGGGGTACATCGGACATTGAGTTTGCCGTGGTGGGTCTGCTGGCACGGGTGCAGGTATCCCAGGGCAAGGCGCGGGCGGCGCTGGAAGCGGTTGAGAGTCTGCGCGAAAAATTCCTCGACACTGGGCAGGCGCGCTTCCTGCCCAACATCGACGCGATGCTCTGCCGCATCCACCTCCGGCTGGGCGATACGGACGCCGCCCGGGCGTGGCTGCGGAATATAGCACCGAAGAACGATGCGCGGCTGTGGGCCATGTGGCGCTACCAGTATCTGACGCGGACGATGGTGCAGATTCTTGAGGGCGAGTGCGACGACGCGCTGCTGCTTCTGGCGCGGCTAAAGCCTTACTGCGAACACTGCGGGCGGGTGATGGACGGTATCCACATTCGGCTGCTCTCGGCGCTGTGCATGGAGCGCACGGGAGACGCGGAATGGAAGATAGAGCTTTGCGGGGCGCTGGATACCTGCCGCGAATATCAATTTAACTGGCCCGTGGCGCAGTACGGCGCGGCAATTCTGCCGCTGCTGGGCGCTTGCGGCTGGGACGCCGATGCGGCGTATCTTGACACACTGGTTGCCGCCGCGCGGGCGCAGGCGGTGGAGTATCCACGGTTCTTGAAGCAGGAAGTTCAGCCCGTGGAGCCGCTGTCGGCGGCAGAGACGCAGGTTTTGAAGCTGCTTTGTCAGAACCTGAGCAATCAGGAGATTGGGGAGATACTGGGCATCAAGCTGCCGACGGTGAAGACCCACGTCAGCCGCATTTTGCAGAAGCTGGGCGTGAGCCGAAGAAGCGAGGCCGGGGCCGCGGCCGAAAAGCTGCGGCTGATATAGGAGGACGCGATGGATAAAACCATGCTGACCTTGAAACATGGCGTTACGCTGATTGAACAGGGCGGGCAGACCGGCCTTGTTCTTCAAGGACGCGCCCGCTTTGCCCAAGATCCGCGGCAGGCCAAAATCCTTCGGGCGCTGGTTAAGCGGCTGCAGTCGCTGGAAAGCCTGATGGCGCTTTTGCACACGCGGGACGACCCGCAGAGCGAAAACGAGAATTCCCTCACCATTGCCGAATTTATTCTGGACTTCAGTGAGTTTTTAGAATCATAAAAAGGAGAAAACTGCAATGCGAAAAACAAAAGAAAAAATCATCTCTCTTTCTTTGACGCTGGCACTTATCGCCAGCCTGCTGCCGGGATTGTCGATAACCGCAAGAGCAGCAACACTTCCCTACGGGATGACAACCTCATCCATCGGAGTTGGTTCTGGAAGTACGCTTGCGTCCAGCACAACGCAGATCGGCTTTGGCGGCCAGCGATGGTATGTGGTGGGTTTCAACGGAACAGGTATCGACAAGGGCAGTGAATATGTAACGCTGCTTGCAAAGGGGTCGATGGGGTCTTCCGCGTTTTGGAAAGACCCCAATAACCCAGATTCCAATTCTACTTCCTATTCCGGCAGCACACTGCAGTCATTTATCAACAACCTGCCGAATTCTTATGACTCCCGCGAACAGGCACTCATGGTCGGACTGACATTGGATGAGGTCTCCGGCACGCAGCCGACCAATCAAAAAATTTGGGCACTGGGCGTGACAGAGGCATCAACTGTCTCTTCGAGTGTGCGTGAGCTTGCTGATGGAGCATGGGTGCTGCGCACAATGTCTCAATACAACACCGCCCGTACGGTATCTGCCGGTGTTGTAAACAACTTTGGCCCCCCCAATACAACGTTAAACTGTGTTCGCCCAGGGACCTCACTCAATCTTTCAAAAGTGCTGTACACCTCTCCAATATCGGGCGCCAAAGATACGACAGTGGGCACGATGAATTCGGTTGCTCTCAGCAGTGAAGTCAAGTTTACCATACTCGACTCAAACCTGAGCCTTAACATTGCCAGTGCTCCGGCAAGTCTGACCAAGGCGCAGGGCAGCTCCATCAGCCTAAATTTCAGCGGCGCGCAGACAGGAACTGGCAAATATGTTTCCTGCGTTCTCGTGAGTAATTCGGATAGCTTGGCCAAATATTATGCTAAGCTGAGCGCGGATGCCAGCGGAACCTTATCAATACCGATTTCTGCGGACATAATGGCGGGTTCTTATACTCTGCTCATATATAACGAAGAGATATGCTCTGGCGACTACTCCGACTATGCAAGTACGCCGATAAGCATCAGCCTCACGGTGACGGGTTCGGCGAACACGGCCCCGACGCTCATATCCGGCGTATCGTCAACGGATAGTGTTTCGGTATCCGTGAATAGCGCTTATACCCTCAAACTATCGGATATTTTCACGGATATAGACGGCAATACACTTACCTACAGGGTATACACCAACGGAAGCAGTACTGCGGTTCCGGCAGACGAAAATTATTCTTTTACACCTAAAACTGCGGGAACCACCACGCTTCGGTTTACAGCCTATGACGGCGCGGCTGAATCTGCTCCCTATACGGTTACGCTTACAGCAGGAAACGTTTTGGCAACAGGCATTACGGTTACAGGAGAAAACGGGGCAACCTGTATCGGAAAGAACGGCAGCCTCCAGCTGCACTATAGCTTTCAGCCTTCAAATACCACAAATCAAAACGTCACATGGACGGTAACCATGTCGACACAAGCCGGTGAAGGCAGTGTAGATGCTGGGAACATGCTGAGAACAAGCGGTGTTGTTGATCCATCATGGGGAAATGGAAAAGCAACGATCCGGGCTACGGCGCAGGACGGTTCTGGCGTTTTCGGCGAGCTTGTGCTTCCAGTTCTACAAAATATCGTAACCGGCATAATAGTAAACGCCTCAGAAACTAACGTTGCGATAGGTGATACCACGCAAATGTCTGCAACCGTGTCTCCAACCGAGGCTAAGCAGGATATTACTTGGAGCATATCCTCGGGTTCCGGTATCGCATCTGTTTCAACAACCGGTTTAGTAACACTCACCGGCTCAGGCACTGTCACAGTTCGTGCAACGGCGCAAGACGGTTCAGGCCTTTTCGGCGAGAAGACTTTAACTGTAAAGGCCCTACAGGTTGCACCTTCGGCCCCGACAATGGCATCCAAAACGGAAACTACCATCACGCTTAACGCTATCACGGGCGCGGAATATAGTACTGACACATATACCTGGCAGAGCGGCACGACCTTTACTGATCTTGAACCTAACACAGCCTACAGCTTTTACGCAAGAATGGCGGGGACTGATACTTTGAAAGTTTCCTCATCAAGTCCAGCGCTTTCCGTAACGACGGAAAAAGCAACTCTGGGCGGATCTGTTTCCATCACCGGGACGTTCAAGTGTGGTCAGAACCTCAATGTGAACACGAGCGGAATGACCGCTGATCCAAGTTGCAGTCTTGGAACAATCTCCTACCAATGGACGAGGGACGGTTCCAACATTTCCGGAGCAACAGGCAGTACCTATAGTCTCGTTGCGGCTGACTTGGGCAAGGTTATTAATGTAACAGTTGCTGCGGAAAACTGCACGGGAAACATTAGCTCAAGCAACTCTGCCGCAACGGCGAAAGGTGATCCGGATTACACCGCACCCACCGGACTTATGGCAGCCTGGGGCGATACGCTGGAAGACGTGGTGCTACCGGAGGGCTTTTCATGGGAAGGCTCAGAAACCACCGACGTAGGAGAATTAGGAGACCATAACTTCACTGTCAAGTATACGCCGGATGACACGACCAATTACAATATCATTACCAATATTTCTGTCACCATTACGGTGGGAAAAAAGGACCCCAATTGTACCGCTGCACCTGCTGCTTCGGCAATTACCTATGGGCAGACGCTTGCGGACTCCATACTTTCCGGCGGAACATCTGATGTAGAGGGCAACTTTGCATGGGCGACAGAAACAACAGAGCCTTCCGTATCAGACAGCGATACGACGGAGTATTCCGTTACATTCACGCCGACAGATACGGAGCATTATAATGCGATCAACGTTCCCGTAAAACTGACGGTCAACAAGGCCATGTCTTCTATTACCTCTACGCCTGCCGCTTCTGCAATCACGTATGGACAAATGCTTTCGGAGTCCATCCTTTCAGGAGGGAGTGGCAGTGTAGCGGGCAGCTTTGCTTGGACGGACGGAGCGACGAAACCATCCGTATCCGACAGCAATACGACAGCATACTCCGTGACATTTACGCCCATAGACAATAATTATGCGCCATCAACAACAACTGTTACGCTAGTGGTGAACAAATCTACTTCTTCCGTTGCTGCGCCGACAAATGGCATAGTAACCGACGGTGAAACAAACACATTTAGTTTTACCGTGGTCAGTGGATATGGAATGTTGCCATTATACGAATACACCGCTAACGGCACGACTTGGATAGCTTTGTCAGCTTCAAATGCAACGCTTATAGACTCGACAATCACAATTTCTGTGGGTAATATTTCCGGTACTGTGCAGGTGCGTGTCAAAGAATCTGGTGATCATTCTGCAGGCACGGTGCTTACGTCATCAGCTTTTACCGGCTCCATTGAAGGCACTGTAACCATTGCCGGTACTGCAAAATGCGGACAAATGCTGACGGCGAACGTTATCGGCGCACAGTCAGACGCAATATTTTCCTACCAATGGGAGAGAACAGTTGGCGGTATCACAAGCAATATTGGAACAGGCAGCACGTATACTCTGTCTGCGGATGACATCGGAGCGACGATCACCGTGACCGCAACCGCAACAAACTACGATGTCACGCTGAAAAGTGCGGCGACTGAAGCAGTGGTCGAGGCTTCTGTGCCTGCCGCACCTAGCGCGCCGACAGCGGCAACGGTCGGAACCGATAGCATTACACTTAATTCCATTGCCAACGCAGAATACAGCAAGGATGGAATTATTTGGCAGGATAGCCCGACTTTCGGCGAGTTGTCGACCGCGACATCTTACACTTTCTATGCCCGCATTAAGGAGACCGGGGGGCAGTCTGCATCGGAAAACAGTTCCGTAGCAACAATTTACACGAGACCGGCAGCGCCTGACGCATCGGATGCGATCATCAACTATGCGAACGAAACAATTTCCTTTGGAACTGCCTATGAAATGAATACTGCTTCGACGTTTGACGGTTTAACAATCGTAACCGGTGATAACATCAGCAATTATGTTGACTCATACATATATATACGGCAGAAGGCTGTTGTGAATGGCACGCCAGAAAGCACGGCGACGGCGATAGCCGTTCCCGCGAGATCAACTACAGCACCGACCATATCAAACGTGAGCGGAACTCTTTCTGCCGGATTTACAGTCGCCGCGACGGTGACAGTGACCGAAAGCGGCACCTTTGTATACCGTGTAGACAACGGCACGTGGCAGACCTCCAACGTGTTTGCGGGTCTTGGCATCGGCACGGCGCATACCTTTGAAGCGGCTTATGCGGCGACGGCTTCGGCGTTCCACTCGGCTTCTGATTCGGAGGCAAAAACATGGGTTTCGTCTGATTTCACAGCAGCGCAAATTGCGACACTAATAACCACAATCAACGCTCCCACAAAAGATACGACAAGCATGACGCTCCCCACAGTTCCCCCAGGTTTTACGGTGGTAATCAAGCATGTATCCCCCGATGCAACTGTGTTGGCAATTAGCGGAACCATTACCCCACCCAGTGCAGAAACGACGGTTAAGGTCGTGCTGACGGTTACAAAAACAAGTGACAGCACGACGGCAGATACGGCGGAAATCTCCGTGATCATCCCTGCAAAGACTGTCTCTAACTCCGGAAGCGGGTCATCCTCCAGCAGCACCACTGCCAACGGCGTGTCAGTTCCGATTTCCAGCAATACCGGCACTGCAAACGTGTCCGCTTCCGTTTCCGGCAGCACGGCGACAATTTCTGCCGCCAACAGCCAGCTTTCTACGATTGCCTCCGCATCTAAGGACACCGGCACCATCACGGTAGACGTCTCCGGCCTAAAGGTGAACGCTGCGACCATTCCCTCAAAGGTGGTTTCCGCCGTACAGAGAGCAGAAGGTTCTGAAGGACTCGCGGTTGCCCTGCCCACTGGCACGGTTGCGCTTGACAAGCCTGCACTGGCGTTTGTCGAAGACAAGGGCGACGTGAAGTTCTCCGTAGAGACTGTCAATAACAGCAAGCTCACCGACAGCCAAAAGGCTACGCTTGGCAGTCAAGCTGGTTTTGCTACCGTGGTGGATGTCAACGTCTACGCAGGCAGCAGCAAGGTCAGCACGTTTGGCGACGGTAAGATTACCGTTTCCGTTCCCTACACGCTGAAATCCGGTGAGAACTCGGACAGCATTACCGTTTGGTTTATCAATGACAACGGTAGCATCGAGCCAAAGACTGCCAGCTACTCAAATGGCAAGGTGACCTTTACCACCGAGCATCTATCACAGTATTTAATTGTGAATTTCCCGTTTGCGGATGTGGCTGAGAGCGCATGGTGCTACGGCAGCGTGGCCTATGCCTATAATAACGGCCTATTTGACGGTACCTCTGCTACGGCATTCAGCCCCAATGCGACGGCGAACCGCCAGATGATCTGGATGGTGCTGGCGCGTATGGACGGCAAAACGCCCGCCAACATGGCGGAAGCCAAGGCGTGGGCTGTGGAAAACGGCATTTCCGACGGCTCCAACCCCACGGGAACCATCACCCGCCAGCAGATGGCGGCTATCCTGTACCGCTACGCACAGCACAAGGGGTACGATACCACCCAAGGCGGTATGGCTATCCGGGAATTCTCCGACTACGGCAGCATTTCCACATACGCGCAGTCCGCGCTGGCGTGGGCAGTGAATGCCGAACTTGTGCAGGGTAGTCACAATCAGGTGATGCCTTTTGGCGACGCCACCCGTGCGCAGGTAGCAACGATTCTCCAGCGCTTTAGCCAGAACTTGGCAAAATAAGCGGTGACAGACAAAAATCCGGACTTTGAAAGTTTAGATCCTTAAAAACACCTTTGAAGTAAAAAGAGGGTTCCGACGATATCGTCGGAACCCTCTTTTCGGTCTGGTTCTTAACCAGACCGCCCGAAAGGTTCGGGTATCCCTTTGCCCCGCATACGAAAAAAGTCTTCCTTTATTGAACAAGTTTTGCAATAAAGTTAGAATACACAAAACGGTGAAAATAGCGGAATCTAATATCAAGGTGTTCTCATGGCTAAATATAAACATCTGACTATTGACGAAAGGCACGATATTGAACAGTGCCTCAACAAGCAAAAATCGTTCAAAGAAATAGGAAGAATGCTGAACCGTGATCCGACGACGATCTCAAAGGAAGTGGTTGGACATATCAAAGTCCGAAATGTAGGCGGAAAGAGCTATCCATTCAATGCCTGTAAAAAGCGGAATATTTGTAAAAAGGTGCAAAGCATATGCAAGCCTTGTCATCACCTCTATACCAGGGATCTTTTCTGCGCACGATGCGGTGAATGCAATAGCATATGCTCCAGTTATGAAGAAGAACGCTGTCCGAAACTTGGCCTGCCGCCATATGTGTGTAATGGCTGCAAGAGGATTACACGCTGTCAGCTCCAAAAACAATATTATTATTCGGCTTTTGCCCAACAGGAGTATGAAGCCGTCCGCAGCGAGAGCCGACAAGGGATTGCGACAGCACCGGAAGAATTGCAGCGAATCGATGCTGTTATTTCTCCGCTGATCAAGCAAGGTCAATCCATTCACCATATCTGTTCCACTCATGCAGATGAGATTATGCTTAACGAGAAGACAATTTACAATTACATTGACGCCAGCCTTCTTTCAGTTGGAAACATTGACCTACCACGAAAAGTCCGCTATCGCAGGAGGCAGAAGAAAAAGCTGATTAAACTGGATAGGGGTTGCTACGAAGGAAGAACCTACCAGGATTTTCAGCGGTATGTGAAAGAAAATCCGGATCTGCCTATTGTTGAAATGGACAGCGTGGAGGGAACACGAAATCGTGGGAAAGTATTGCTTACAATATTTTTCCGTAGTTGTAGTGTAATGCTTGCTTTCTTGAGAGACGCCAACACGGCTCGCTCTGTGGCCGACATTATTAATGGACTTTATGAGAGCCTTGGGCATGAGTGCTACTGTGAATTATTTCCCATTATTCTAACAGACCGGGGAAGCGAGTTTACAAACCCATCCGCAATAGAATGCACAGGATGGGGCGAAATCCGAAGCAGAGTATTCTATTGCGACCCGCAGATGGCGGGCCAGAAGGGTGGCATTGAAGTTACACATGAATTCATCCGAAGAATTCTACCGAAAGGCACACCCTTTAATGAACTGCATCAGCCTGATATAGACCTCATGGTAAACCATATCAATTCTTATGCGAGAAAAAAGCTGGGTAACCGGTCCGCATACCAGTTACTCAGCTTTCTTTACGGTGACGATATCTTAGCAAAACTCAACGCCAAATTGATTCTTGCTGATGATATTAATTTGACCCCTAAACTGCTGAAAAAATAACCAGCGTCCTACCGCTATTTCCAACGTATATGAGCCAAACGAATGGGGTGGAAGTTGCCTTTGCAAAAAATGAAAGAAAACTTCGACCTCTCGATAAGTTGTGCTCTTTTTGAATAGAAGGTGAAAATACGCATCCAAATTAGCATGAAATTCACTCTATTTAGAGTTATTCTTGAAAAAACGGAACTTACGATTACAAAGTGGAAGTTGCAATTCCAAAATGGAACTTAACTTTTCAATTCAGCTAGCAAAAAGTACCTCTTGAAGTCTTAGAACATATGTACTACTATGGTAAGGCACGAAGGGAGCGCAGTCCGAAGGAATGCAAAAATGAGAAGGTTCAATATGACACGTAAAATTCTTCATGTAGATCAGAATTGTTTTTACGCATCTGTGGAGATGCAGCGGCATCCGGAGCTGCGGAACAGACCCCTTGCGGTCTGCGGCAGTCAGGAGGATCGCCATGGAATTGTGCTAACGGCAAACTATCTGGCAAAACCTCGCGGCGTGAAAACCGGGATGGCTATCTGGCAGGCAAAGCAGTGCTGCCCGGATCTGGTGACGTTGCCGCCTGATATGCCGGAGTATATACGCTTCAGCAAAATGGCAAGAGAGATTTACGCCGACTACACCAACCAGATTGAACCCTTTGGCTTGGATGAAGCGTGGCTGGATGTCACCGGAAGCACCGCTCTTTTTGGCAGCGCGGTCAAAATTGCGGAGCAGATCAGCCGCCGCATTAAGTTTGAGCTGGGCATTACCGCCAGCATTGGGGTGGCTGACAACAAGATCACTGCCAAGCTGGGAAGCGACTATAAAAAGCCAGACGCTGTCACGCGGATAGAGCAGGATAATTATTGTGATATTGTCTATCCGCTTCCGGTGGAAGACCTGCTGTATGTGGGGCCTGCCACGCGGGAAAAGCTCAACCGCGTTGGTATTCGTACAATTGGAGCGCTGGCAGACGCGCCGGTGGAGTTTCTCCACCGCAGGCTGGGAAAGATGGGCGTCATCCTGCACACCTTTGCCAATGGCCGGGATATTACTCCGGTGCAGACCACGGAGCATATCCCCGCCGTGAAGTCCGTGGGAAACAGTGCCACCACGCCAAAGGATCTTATCTGCAATGAAGATGTTCGCTTGATGCTGATTCTGCTGGCGGAGAGCGTATGTTGCCGAATGCGTGAGCTGGCCTCCCGCTGTACAGTGGTAGAAGTGTACGTCCGCAATACGACACTGCAATCTTTTACTCGCCAGCGGAAGCTGCCGTCGCCCAGTTGCTCCAGCGCAGAACTGGCGGACGTGGCCTACGCTTTGTTCCGTACCAACTACCAATGGAATAAACCGATTCGCAGCATCGGCATTCGTGGTAGCGGTCTGGTGGAGGCGTACGAGTACGCACAGATGTCACTGTATCAAGACGATCAGTGTCGGGACAAGTGGGAGCGCATTGACCGATCAGTAGATGCACTCCGGCAGCGATATGGTTATCTTAGTATCCAGCGAGCTATTTTGAAAACAGATCCGATTCTTGGCAGCATTAATCCAAAGGATGACCATACGGTACATCCGGTGGGCTATTTTGGGAGATAATGTGGGATGGAACGAAAGAAAAAGTATGTACCGGTGATTGTCCGGTTTGAGGCGGAAGGGAAGCTGCGTCCCCTGATGATCGAGTTTGATGGAAATCACAAGTACCCCGTGGATCGTGTTCTGGACGTTCGGCGGGCAGCCTGTGAGAGCGTTGGCGGAGTTGGGGATCGCTATACCTGCCGGATTCAGGGGCAGGAGTCGTATCTCTGGTTTGAGAAGGGACGATGGTTTGTGGAAGAAAAGGCTTAAAGTGAATACTGTACAAGTGACCGCATTTCTAGTGATCTACTAGAAAACCCTTCGTGCATAAAACGGCAAAGGTGAAGCGTTAGCTCCGCCTTTGCCGTTTTATGCACCGCTTAAACTTTTAACATTTACCTTTATTCATTCTGCGTAGGTTTTTATAACGGAAAACGTGTGGGAAAAACAACTAAATTGTCTAGCTGCCCTCGTGTTGTTACATAACTCCAAGGCATAAATAAAGTCAAGCTATCCGCCTACCGTGTCATATTGTCCACCAAGTCCGGTAGGGTCAAACTGTCCAAGCTTGCAAACCTCCTCTTGAATAATCTCCATAAAGCTACGGATGAACAGTGGTTGAACTGCGTCTTTGTGACTGACCAGATCAACCCGCAGTTGCCGCCCTAGATTCTTTACCGGAAACATATGCAAGAAGCTGCCCTTGCCGCAGGAGAGATTGTGGCGGTATGCCGTAGCTAGTAGCATTTTGGGACAGAGTGAGGCGCAGATTCCAGAGGTGCAAAGCATAATCTGCGTTTCGCTGTCGCTGATATTGTACGTGACGTTCAGCTGCACATTGTGATAGTCTAAATATTCCTGAATGGCATGATTCACCTTCCCTGTCTTAAAGCTCAGGGTAAAAGGAACATGAGAGAACTGATTCAGGTCGATTCCGCCACGCATGCACTCAATCTCTCTGGGGCTGAAGTTCCGATGTAGCAAGTCCGAGGCGATAACCAGCATCAGCTCGTCCGTGCTGAGTGTAGAAATTTGGAACTCTGGGAAGGGCGTTGTGTTGACCCCGATGAACAGGTCAATTTGGCCGGAGAGAAGCCGTTCCTCCAGTACCTGAGTATCCTCTTCACTGAAAGAGATGTTCACATTGGGAAAGTCGTGATAATAGTGTGGCAGAACCCGTGGGAGGATAATGGGTGCGCGGGAAGTGCTTATTCCTAGGGAGAACATGCCCTTGGTTCCCTGTGCGATGCTGCCCAAATTCTTCTCCATACTGCACTCCACAATTTGAATGTTTTGCAGGCTGTGCAGCATAATTTCTCCCGCCTGCGTCAGCCGGAAGCGGGGCTTGCGCTCGAACAGCAAAACCTGATACTCTTTTTCCAGCCGCCGGATGTGGTCGCTGGCGCACTGCTGGGTGATGTGGAGCTGAGCTGCCGCCTTGGAAACGCTCAGTTCTTTCGCCACGGTCAAAAAGACCTCAAATCCGATTCTCATAGCACGCTCCTTCCTGCCGCTTTCGGAATGTGGAAACAAGGGAAACGGCGATTCATTCCGGATAGAATGGATCGCCGTTCTCCGTATTAGTAGTATACCTCAAAAAGTATATCCCATCAAGCTGGGGAGCCATGTGATGATACCAGGGACAAAAGCAAACACAAACAGCAGCAGGATTTCTGCCAGCAGGAAGGGTAGCGTACCCTTAACGATCTGCTTGAAATTCAACCCGGAAATAGATACCGCCGTGAACAGGTTATACCCGAAGGGCGGTGTGACGAAGCCAACCACAAGGCAGATGCAAAACAGCATACCGATGTGAAGCTGGTTGCAGCCCAGAGAGATTCCAACAGGAATCAGGATGGGGGCTAAAATCAGCGTTGCCGCTACGTTGTCCATCAGACAGCCTACCACCAGCAGAATGACCACCAGAACCGCCAGATACATGGCCTGACTGCCGCCCACCAGATTGACAAAGGCGTCTGAAATGACGGTTCCAATCTGAGATTTCGACACGACCCAAGAGAACAGAGAGGCTGCCGCGATGATAAAGTTCACCATGGTGGAGGTTTTCAAAGATGAGATGAGGATTCTGGGCAAGTCTTTGAGCTTCAGTTCTTTTAATGCAAAGCCCACCACTAGCGCGTATACAATGCCAACCGCCGCAGATTCCGTGGGAGTGAAAATACCGCCATAAATGCCACCCAAAATTAGTACAGGCAGGCCCAGTGCACCCAGCGCTTTCCAGAACAGCTTCAAAGAGAGCTTGAAATCAAACTTCATGGTTTTAGCATATTGAATGACCTGCGGATTTTTATAAGCGAAGAAGATGTTGACAATGGACAGCACCAGGGCTATGACCAGTCCGGGAACTACACCGGCTACAAACATGGCGGGAATGGACAGGTTCATTGTCACGCCGTAAATAATCATGGGAATGCTGGGCGGAATGATGGGACCCAGCGCTCCGGCAGCGGCTACCAGACCTGCGCTGGTTTCCTTGGAATAGCCCGCCTTCATCATAGAAGGCAGCATGATCGAACCGATGGCTGCTACGGTGGCGGGGCCAGAGCCAGTCAACGCTGCGAAGATGGCACAGGAGAATACAGTGACGATGCCCAGTCCGCCGGGAAGCCATCCCAGAAGACTTTTGGCCCAGTCTGTCAGCCGCTTGGAGATGCCGCCAAAATCCATCAGATTGCCCACCAGAATGAATAGCGGCACAGCCAGCAACGTGAAGGAGTTCAACCCGTAGATCAGCCGCTGAGCCACCACCAAAATGCTGGTTCCAGTGGTTGCCAGATAGGCCATACCAGAGGAGAGAATGGCAAATGCCACTGGAACGCCTAGCAGCATCAGCCCAAATAAAATCACAAAAACCAGCGTCATACGACTTCTTCCTCCCCGGACTTTCTTTCTAGCAAAATAACGGCAATCTGAACAAATGCCTGAAACATTAGCAGCAGGCCACCCACCGCCACAGATGAATTGATGCACCACATGGGCAGGGACATGGCAGTGCTGAGGTTCGCACGGGAGCTATATGCCAGCTGCGCGCCTGCGTAGAGCATAACGGTTCCGTTGAAAAAGATAATCAGCTCAACTACAACATCTACAAGCTTGCGCACTGCACCGTGAAGCAGATCCAGTACCGCCGTTACGGTGGCATGGGAGCTAGACTCAATCAGCAAAGACGCGCCCAGCATATGCATCCAAATGAAGCAGTACCGTGCCAGCTCCTCCGTCCAAGAGAGGGAATTGTTCAGAACGAACCGGCAGAACACCTGCGTGACACAGGCAAGGATCAGCACGACGAAGATGGTAATTCCGAGATAGCTAACAATTTGATTCGTGATATCCGATACACGATGTAGTTTTTTCATGTACGTACCTTTCTTTCCCTTAAAAAGGC
This sequence comes from Clostridium sp., assembly GCA_034925975.1. Lineage (GTDB taxonomy): Bacteria > Bacillota > Clostridia > Clostridiales > Clostridiaceae > Clostridium_H. The sequence continues at coordinate 4,741 of JAYFRK010000608.1, read as the reverse complement.
GCCGCCTTGCGGGGAAACACTTTGGCGTTTCCCCGTGGCGGCGCTGGCTTTTACTGCTTAGTTGTTCATACCGACCAACTCTTTGACCTGCTGAATCCAATCGCTGCCGATATAGGACTCCATTTCCTTATAGCAGGGCTGAACTGCCGCGCGGAACGCCTCTGCGTCCACCTCCTCTGCGGGAATGATGGTCATGCCCTGCGCCTCCAGATCGTTCTCCATGGAATCCGCCTTTGCGTCGTTATTGTCCCGGGCGGCAGTCACGGCCTCTGCCGCAGCATCGCGCAGAATCTGCTGATCGTCTGCGGACAGAGAGGAAAACACATTGGATGAGATGCAGATGGGCAGCGGGGAATAGAATAGATTCACATTGTCGATATACTTGCAGATGTCAGGGAAGCCGTTAGTGTAGAGCACACTCAAAGGTGCGTCGCAGCCGTCCACTGTTCCCTGCTGCAACGCCGTCAACAACTCACCCCATGCCATAGGTGTGGCGTTGACGCCCAGCGCACCGTATGCGGAAAGGTAGGTTTTTGTCTCCATGCAGCGAATCTTCAAACCAGCCAAATCGTTGGGAGTCTTAATCGCCGCGTTGCGGGTACACAGCTGGCGGAAGCCGCCCTCAGAGAAAGCGAGGCAAGTTACGCCTGTGCCTTCCAGATTATCAATCAGAGCCTGACCGAATTCGCCGTCCACAACGGAACGAGCCTGTTCCAGATCGGAGAAGATAAATGGCAAATCCAGTGCGCCGTTGGCGGGGACATAAGAGGACACATACGCATTGGTCATCACGGCCATGTCGCAGGTACCTGTCTGCATCCCTTCCCACATCTCAGGCTCGGAACCGAGCTGGCTGCTGGGATATTCGTTGACGGTGATACGTCCGCCAGTCTTTTCTTCGACCACCTCTTTGAACCGTAGGGCAGACAGGTGATACGGGTCGTCTTCGTTGGCTGCAGTGGTATAGCCGATACTCAGCGTGAGGGACTTCCCCTCTGCGCTGCTGGAACCGGAGGCTACGCCTCCGTTGCTGCCGCAGGCAGCCAGACTGAAAACCATACCTCCGGCGAGAACCCCTGCAAATACCTTCTTAAATTCCATCCCAAATTTCCTCCTTCAATTTTCAACACACTTTTTTTCTATTTCTCTCGTTGACTGTTATTCTCCGTCCACAATGGCTCGCGGCACATCGTGGGTGGCATTCATCAATTCGTCTTTTGTCAGTCCCTCCTGCAAAAGTGCAAAGACAAACCGGCGGTACTCTGAAACCGGAGTGGGGTGGCCCTTTTGCCCGCGATCCGTAGCAATATATACCTGGCCAGGACCCAGCAGACGTATGGTTGCGGCCATCTGAGCCGCTGTAACGCGGCCTTGCATAATATTCAACCAGTTTTTCTCTACGAGGACGCCAAGCTTGGCCAACTCCAACTGGACTGCGGGCTCCAGATATGTCCGCGGAAATTCCGGGTGCGTCAGGATCATCCGGGTCCCCCGACTCCGCCCCACTCGACATAACAGAACAGATTCCTTCGGGCTTAGATGCCCAGTAGCGAGTGCCGCCCCAGAGTGTTTCACGGCATCCATGATCTCATATACCTCATCCTTCAGGCTGCCGTCCTCTTTTTGAAGCGTAATGCCCTTACGAGAAAAAAAATCGCCCTCCATGTCTCCGTAGCACAAACTGTTGGCTGAGTCTCGCGTTGGCATCCAAATGATTTTGGCGCCTGCCCGCAATGCATTGCTGACTGCATAAATATTTAGCCCGCCTACGGGCCAGTTTAGGGCTAGTCCACCGTAGGCTTTGGCCTTGCATCCGCTGTACTGATTGATAAGGCTGGCTCGAAGCGCAGTAGATTCGTAGTGGCTCTTCAGCATCACACCCGCCATACCAGCGGCATCTGCCTCGCGAATCAACTGGAAGCCATCCTGCTCCCGTGGAAAGACTGAGGGAGACGTGTGGACATGCAGATCATAGGCTCCGATTAGCAGCTCATCTGTCAGTTCTTTGATTCTGTCTTCCATATTAAATTGACATTTCCCCCATCACAAACTCAAATTTACCATTATGCGTAGAGTGTAAGAGCAACAGGGGATCGATCCTTGTGCTTCTCTATGCTTTCAATATAGCATCGCAAGAAAACAAGGTAAAACAAGAAAATACAGAAGATACACAAGTTTTGACTTTTAATATTTAGTTCTGGAAAGGTGTCAAACCATATGGTACGCTAAGAAAAACGGAAAAAAATAGCGTCTTTCCGCCTTTTGCTTTATGTAAATTTCATTGGCATAATTCATAAAATTACGATGTTTTTTTCGTCACCATCTGCATAATTTTTACACGTTTTGAATGGGATTTTGTCATTTCTTGCATTTTCTTATGCATGGAGTATTATATTTTCCTTGTCAAAACCGCTTTCTATAATTTATCGTAAACGAATTATGCATTAAAGCGAGGCGTGACAGTCGTTATAAAAGAACTTTGGGGAGACGTGTAAGTCTACCATCCCTGCTTCCAAAACCATTGTTGTATGGCTTATAGAGTTTATGCAATATGCTTTAGGGGCAGGTCACATTGGCTTAACAGTGATAAGGAGCTAACTTACTTATCAACTGCTAGCTGACGGATTTCAGGTGCATCAGGTGCAGATAGAAGCCCGTCTGATTCCTAACAGGAGTCAGGCGGGCTTCTGTTTTATATCATCACTTTTGATACGGAGGACACAATAATGCATAAAATTCATGCCGTATAAGTTTCTTGGCACAGGGTACCCATCAGGGTTTGAATTTCATCTCCGAGATTCCTCTTGATATCCATGCATTTACCGGGATAGATAGACACGGACTGTAAAAGCTTCTTGAAGTTTTCCTTGGTCAGATCCATGGTTCTGGCATAGTTCTTGAACCGGTCTATTACAGAGTTGCGGCTGCGCCGCATATAGCCCATATTATATGCCTTCCGCAATAGGGCTCCGATAAATTCAGAATATTTTACCAAAAATTCACCTTTTATTGCCCTATGTTGCAGGTGGTTCCTCCGGAAGAACCTCGGATTCCAGAAACGCCCGCACCGCCTGCGGCAGCACCTTGTCCTTGTGGACAATTAATTTAAAGCACCGCCGCACGCTGACGGGGTCCAGCGGCAGTACCCGCAGCAGGTCTGCCGCCTCCTCCCTTGTGATGAGCCGGCGGGAGAGAATGGCGATGCCCATGCCCTCGATCACGGCGGTTTTAATGGCTTCCGTGTTGGTGCAGTGCCACTTTTTCGTCATGCGAATGTTGCGATCCGCCATCAGCTGTTCAAACTGATTACGTTCGGAGCTTCCAGCCTCTCGGGAAATCAGGGCTTGCCCCTGCAAGTCCTCCAGCGTCAGTGATCGGGCGGCAGACAACGGGTGATCGCGCCCCGCCACCATCACCAGCTCATCCTCGCAGACGGTGCGCCGGATCAGATCCTCGCTGGACAGCATACCCTCCACCACCGCCAGATCCAACTCGCTGGTCAGCACCTGCCGCTCGACGCTGGCGGTGTTGTCCACCGTAATGCGGATGTCAATGCCGGGGACGGCCTCCTCCAGACGCTTGGTTAGACCGCCCAGATACACCGTTCCCACGGTCACGCTGCCCCCGATACGTACAATGGGCATGGTGCCCGCCCGCTGCATAGATTCCTCCATGCTCTCTGTGGTTTTGATCACCTGCCGTGCGTAGGACAGCAGCAGCCGTCCCGCCTCGGTGATGTAAATGCGACGGGACAGCCGGTCGAACAGCCGCACTTGATACAGCTCCTCCAGCTCGGAAATGGCCTGGCTGACGGAAGGCTGGGAAATATACAGCACCTCGGCTGCCTTGCGCATGGTGCCGCACTCGGCAACGGTGATAAAAATTTTCAAATGGCGGAATGTGGTCATTATATGCCTCCTGCCCAGCGGCGAAACCCGTCCGTGTTTTTCTTTCATCATATCACGAATTTTTCCGGACGCAAGAAAAATTGATAACCAAATGCCTATCAACTAAATAAAAACTGCGTCTTTTACGTATCAATCGCCCGATGCTATGATCAGATTAACAAAAAGAATTGCGTAGGAGAGATTGGAATGAAAGAGGAACAGAGCGCAGCGGTTACCGCTGAAGCGGGTACCCGGGCGGCAAAAAGCCGCAGAGAGATTTTATGGACACTGTTCAAGTCCATGTTCGTGCTGAGTGCCTGCACCTTCGGCGGCGGTTTTGTGATCGTGTCGCTGATGAAAAAGAAATATGTGGATCAGCTGCAATGGCTGGACGAAGACGAAATGCTGGACGTCACAGCCATCACTCAGTCCTGCCCCGGTCCCCTGCCGGTCAACGCCTCGGTGATCATCGGCTATCGCATGTGCGGGATTCTCGGCTCGTTTGTGGCGGTGCTTGGCTCCATTCTGCCGCCCATGATCATCATTTCGATCATCTCGGTGTTTTACTCCCAGTTCCGCACCAACCGCTACATCGCCATTGCGCTGCAGGTAATGCGCGCAGGCGTGGCCGCCGTCATTATCGACGTGGTGATCAATCTTGCGAAAAATGTGCTGAAAACCCGACGGATACTGTATATCCTGATGATGTGCGCTGCCTTTATCTCAGCCTATCTGCTGGATGTGTCCGCCATGGTGATCATTCTAACCTGCCTTGCCATCGGTTTTGCAGATCTCAGTGTCAATCTGGTGAAAAAGAGAAAGGGAGCCTAACTGATGAAATTATTATTGCAGCT
>JAYFRK010000527.1:0-4382 GCA_034925975.1 Clostridium sp. | reverse complement strand
AAGAGATGGACATGATTTATAAAGAACAGCCTAGATGGGATGGATTATATGGAAAGTTGAATTATTATGAAGATATGCAAATCTTTTTAAAGAATAAATGTGAGCTTAAGTATGAACTTAGGGACAAGACTTATGGCAATAGAATAGCTAGATATGTAAATGATAAAGAGTGGAAAATAAAAATCTATAAAGTCAAATAGACTTTATAGATTTTTTTATACTTGACATATGGATAGCGGATACTTATTATATGGTTTATTATAATTCATTATATATATTTTTGTATATTGATGATAATTCTCTATTTTCTATGCTTCTCGGTCTTGGGAGAGGATTATCAATAATTTTTTTTATATGTCCAGGATTCTTCCCCATAATTACTATTCTATCAGAAAGTAATATAGATTCTTGAATATCATGTGTGACAAAAATAACAGTTATATTAGTTTCTTGCCAGATATTAAGAAGCATATCCTGTAGTTCAGATCTAGTCTGAGCATCTAAGCTTCCAAAGGGTTCATCCATAAGTAGTATATGTGGATTTATGGCAAGAGCACGGGCTATTGCTATTCTTTGCTTCATGCCTCCAGATAATTCATGGGGATAATATTTGCTGAACTTTTCAAGCTTTACCATGGAAAGATATTTTTCCCCGATTTCTAATAGTTCTTTCTTATTTTTTATTAGGTTATTTGTTTTTAGAGGAAAAATAATGTTTTCCATAACTGTTTTCCAAGGGAAAAGTTGATTAAAGTCTTGAAACACCATAATACGATTGAGTTCAGGTTTAGTTACCCATTTGTTGTTAAGCAATATGTGACCACTATCAGCAGCATCAAAGCTTCCTATTTGTCTTAAAAGTGTTGACTTACCACAACCAGAGGGGCCAACTATACATAGAAATTCACCTTTATTTACAGAAAAGTTTATATCTTTTAGAATTAGAGATTTTGAAGACGCTTTTCCAAAGGATTTTGATAAATTTTTTATTTCTAGTATCATAAAGTCATTCCCCACTTTTTCAATGTTATTTTCTCAAGTTTAGAAAAGAATAGGTCTTCTACTATAATACCTATGAATATTATTACGATTAAACCAGCAAAAATTCCTGGAGTATCCATAAAAACTCTTCTCTTAAATATAAACCAGCCAAGGCCGCCTATTCCGCCGGCAGCACCAAAAATCATTTCAGCACTTATAAGAGCTCGCCAGGCTCTTGCCCAACCAATTTTTATGCCTGTTATAAAATAGGGTAAAGAGGCTGGAAGAAGTATGTAGTAAATAATTTTAAGGCTATTTAGTTCATAGTTTTCTCCAATTTCTTTATATATTTTTGGTATAGATTTAAAGCCTGCGGTAAGATTTAAGACCATAGGCCAAAGTACAGAGTGAACTATAATAAATATAATAGAATTAGGTCCTGAGCCAAGCCAAAGTATAATTAAGGGAAGTAGGGCAACCCCTGGCAATGGATGGGCAATAGAAGTCAGAGTTTCAACGAATCCCTCAAATATCTTTGATACAGATGCCATGGAAGATAAAATGAGAGCTATTAAAATTCCTAGGCTAAGACCTTTAAAAATTAAGTTTAAAGAATACAAAGTTTCCTTTATAATTTCTCCATTTATAATAGAAGAATATAGAGATGAAAGTATAACCTCTACAGTAGGAAAAATCAAAGGAGAAAAATTACCACTACGTGCTGTAATCTCCCAGGCTATAATAAATACTAAAATCCAAAATATACGCACTACTAATTTATTATTTGAAAATTTATTTTTCATTTTTAACATCTTCCCATTTAACATCTTTAAGAGCATACTCTTTTGAGATGTATTTATTTTTAACCATAAATTTGCTGAACTTCTCTAGACCTTGAACTTCAGAGCTATATTTGCTTCCAGGCCAAGTTAAATATTTTAGGGTATCTTCCTTTGATAAGTTATAAATAGGGGATAAAATTTCAGCAGATTTTTCAGGGCTTTTATTTATAAAGTCTATGGCTTCTTGTATTGATTTAACAAAAGCTGCATATACTTTTGGGTTTTTGTTATAAAATTCTTTAGTTGTAACTCCGACAATAAAAGTAAAATCTCCATCCATTACATCTTTCCCGTCTAATACAATATGCATAGCTTTATCTTCCAGTTCCTTATAAATATATGGAGGGGAAGTAAAGTGAGCAGATATACTCTTTTTTGACATCAAGGAGCTCATTCCATCTGGATGGGATAGAGTGGTAATTATATTATCTAGTTTATGAGAATCTCCAAACTCCTTTTCACAAGCCATAGATAAGAGTATATGTTGTACACTTCCAGGCTGAGGGAGAGCTATTTTATCTTCAGATGAAAAATCTTTTAGAGATTTTATGTTGTTTTTATATGTAATAAGCTGGGTTGGAGAAGATGATAAACCAGAGGCGATTTTCCAATCCATTCCTTTATCAGTACCTATTAAAAAAGGAGGGATAGCCATAAAACCAGCATCAAGCTTATTGCTAAGCATAGCTTCACGAATAGCTGCAGTATTTCCTAATTGCTGAAAATTAACTTCTATACCAGGTAAGTTTTTTTCCAGAAGCTTATTTGCCTTCATAATTTGTAGGGGAGCATAGGCTAAGCCATATTGTTCTGCTATGTTTATTTTATAATTGGTGTTTTCATTAGCACTTTTTCCTTTACATCCTACAAAATTAAGAGGAAGAATTAATATCATTAATATTACTGGTAGACGAAAAAGCGAAAAAGTTTTTTTCATAAAGCAATCCTTCTTTCTTAGTAATTATCAAATTTAATGACTAAATTATTGCCTTTATCATCATATATTTTTAAGTTGTCAAAAGCTCTATCTAAGTTTTTACATAGATCTTGATAATCGTTGCCTTCAACAATCATATATCCAATTCTTTGTGTAGCGTTGGTTATTGGTTTTATATTATCTCCAGGCTTAATATTAAAGTACAAAGCTTTAACTCCAGGAAGGTACTGGGGCTGAAGTGGAGAGTTTAAAGGACAATTTAAGGGACTGTCCCCGAAATAATCTTCTCTATTAGGAGTTATTAGAGGCATAAAAGGTGCTTCTATAGTTTTAACAACTCCAGGCTTTGCAAAGAGCAGCTGTACAGAAAGTGTTTTGCTATTCTTTGATAAATCATAATTTCTTAGAGCTGTGTAGTCTAATTCTTTGCCTAAGGAAGCATTGATTAGCATATCTAGTATATCAACTCCTGTTAAAAGGGGGATGAATATGTCCTCATAGGCGCCACCGATTCTACAGGCTATTTCATTAACTTTTATACCAGCTTTTCCAACTAGCATTTGAAAATAAATAGGACCATTATGTATTTTAAAAGATTCAACTAGATCTTCCGTTATTTTCATTATTTCAGTAAAATTTGAGTACAGGTGTTTTGATGGAAAGTTATGAGCGGTGCAAACCCCTATGTGAGGGTAGTTATCATAAGTAACTCTATCTGTAACTGTAAGCACATGAACATTATCATTTTCTACCCATCCACTTACTGTAATTTCATCATTTTCATAGTATTCTTCAACTAGAATTTCCTCTTCTCTCGAATAGCTTAAGGTACTATCTAAATACTTTTTAATTTCTTCTACAGAATCCAGTTTATAAATTCCTCTTTGACCTTGGCTATCTAATGGTTTAATCACTATAGGAAAGTTTAAATGGCTTAATTCATTTTCACAAAAATTCTTCTTTATAAAAACAAAGTTAGTAGTTGGTATATTATTTTCTTTAAAAATAGTCTTCATCACTTTTTTATTGGTTACTGCTTTTGAAGTAGGTACATCTATAAGCTTAGGAAGATTTAATGTATCTTGAACCCTAGCAGCTGTGTAAACTGGCTGATCTGTCCCTAGGGTAAGTATTCCATCAATATTATGTTTTTTAGCCACTTGGATATTTCCATCTATATCAAAAGTACTTATAAGTTCCTTATGGTTACAGAAGTTTTTGCCAGGAGCATCATCGTAATAATCAGAAACTATAAGGGTGTGTCCCTGATTTTTGGCTCTTAAAATAGCGTTAAGTTGACAGTGGCCTCCACCTAAAATTAATAACTTCATAGAGCATTCCTCCTTTATAATTGGATATCTTTTACTATAAATTGAGATCTTTTGGATTTAAAAATCTTAAATAATGAACAAGAGGAATAATAGATATATAGCTTAGTGTATAACTTAATTAATTTAAGAAATGTGTAATTTGATTTTCCATATTTCCTGCAGTTGTGATTTACATATACATTAGCTACCTTATTAGTATTTTTAAAGGTCATGGCGGATAAATATACAAAAGATGTCTTGTCCAATATGATTTTCTGAACAAGTTCTTTTTTCATAATTCTAAAACTGCTA
>JAYFRK010000557.1:0-1679 GCA_034925975.1 Clostridium sp. | reverse complement strand
CGGGGACAGTCCCCCCGGAAATTTATGGAACCCAATTATTATTTAGAAATCTCCGTAAAGCTCTCTATAGTCCTTTCTGCCCATTTAGAATCTTTATATATAGCTCTGCCTACACCAATAAGATCTGCTTTCCCTTCAGCTAGTAATTTTTCTGCAGCCTCTGATTCAGTAATTCCACCTGTAAGGATTACTGGAATAGACACAACCTTTTTAATAGCCTCAGTAAGAGGTGAAAAATATCCTTGATCAGTAACTCCAGGTATGCTATATCCACATAAGCCGCCGCTGATATCAAGAATATCCACTCTTGCTTTTTCAAATTCTCTCGCTGCAATTATGCTATCCTCAATAGTACTTCCGCCTTCCATATAATCTGAAGCTCCTAATCGAAGTAAAATTGGGAAGTCTTCTCCAACAACTTCACGTACAGCTTTAATAATCTGAAGATGAATTCTTATACGATTGTTTACCTCTCCACCATATTCATCATTTCTTTTATTAGTAAGAGGAGAGAAAAATTGATTCAGAAGATATCCATGAGCAGAATGGATTTCCACTCCATCAAAGCCTGCCATCTTTACACGTAAAGCAGCATACTTAAAGGAATCAATAATATCATTAATTTCTTCTCTAGTAAGTTCCTTAGGTATACCATTACCTACACGTAAATTTTGCACAGCTGAAGGAGCAACTACAACTTCACCAGTAATTTCTGTGCTTGCTGCACTTCCAGCATGATTAATCTGCATAACTGCTTTAGAGCCATTACTATGGATAATGTCTGACAATTTTTTTAATTCTTCTACCAGACTGTCATCAGCAACTGAAAGTTGATTTTTACTAGCCTTCCCCTGCTGATTTATAAAACTGTGTTCAATAATTATTAATGATATATATCCACCTTGAGATTTTTCATGGTAATAATCTAGAACAGCTTTGCTAACTTTTCCATCTTCTTCAGATTTGGCAGTTGCCATTGGGGGCATAATTAAGTGGTTTGATAAATTTAATTTGCCTATTTGCAGTGGTTTAATCAAATGATACATTCTTATCCCTCCCTCTATAATCTTTAAAATTTAACTTAAACCTTCTATTTATTCTTATAGCACTAATAGCAATAATTTTTCTATGCCATGAATTAAAAAATCTGCATCTGAATCTATTAAGGATTCTATAGAACCTATTCCATAAGTAACTCCACAAGTGTATATACCAGCGTTTTTACCACAAATCATGTCAAACTTACTATCTCCTACAATTAGTGTACTATTATGTTCCCCATCCACTTCTTCAAGTATTTTGTGTACTATCTCAGGATCAGGCTTTCTTTTTGTTACATTTTCAGGCCCCATTACTACATGAAAATACTTTAATATATCCATATTACTTAAAATTTTTTCAATGAATTCAACAGATTTGTTGGTAGCCAATGTTACCTTTATGTTATTTTCTTTTAACTCCTTTAAAACCTTTTCTACTCCAGGAAATAAGGAAGTAGATTTAATGCATTCTTCATTATAAGCACAAACATAAAACTATAATATATCCTCAAATCGATACATGTTTTCTTCTTTAATACTTCGTTCAATGAGAAGCTCAACACCTTCTCCTACATAGCTTAGTATTACTTCTTCTGAAAGAGTTGGTATATTAAAATTTTCTAAGGTTTTGTTAACTGA
>JAYFRK010000235.1:0-5056 GCA_034925975.1 Clostridium sp. | reverse complement strand
ATCCGTAATACTCCCACTTCTAAAGTGGGAGATAACGGATGCTACGTCCCTAGATAAGGGATTCTAAGCTTCAGTTGGATAAAAACCTCCATCTGAAGCTAAGACTCCTCTTTATATATCTTTTACTGACACTGTATAGTTTAAAATATATAAATACAGCTTGTCAAAAGAAATTTTCACAATTTTTATATTAACAAAAAAATAGATAATACTCTTTACTTTGAGTATTATCTATTTTATATTTTAAATTATTAAAAACTTCTTAAAAATATGTGGTTTTACACTACCCCTTGTGCTAACATAGCTTCAGCAACCTTTAAGAATCCAGCAATATTAGCTCCAACTACTAAGTTGTTACTATATCCATATACTTCTGAACATTTTACTGAGTTTTCATATATGTTCTTCATAATATTCTTCAATTTTGCATCAGCTTCTTCAAAAGACCAAGAATATCTAATGCTGTTTTGAGACATTTCTAAAGCTGAAACTGCAACTCCACCAGCATTAGCTGCTTTTGCAGGTGCAAATAAAATACCATTCTCAATAAATATGTCAATAGCTTCTAAAGTTGATGGCATATTTGCTCCTTCTCCTACAGCAATTACTCCATTTTTAACTAGTGCCTTTGCATCTTCTACATCTATTTCATTTTGAGTAGCACATGGAAGTGCTATATCACAAGGTATATTCCATACTCCTTTACCCTCATGATATTCTGCTTCTGAATGATATTTTACATATTCAGTTAATCTCTTTCTTTCAACTTCTTTTATTTTCTTTAATGTTTCTAAATTAATTCCGTTTTTATCATAAACATAACCATTAGAATCACTACATGCTACAACTTTTCCACCTAATTGATGTACTTTTTCTATAGCATAGATAGCAACATTTCCAGATCCAGAAACAACGACAGTTTTTCCTTCTATATTCATTCCCTTGCCTTTTAGCATTTCATCAACGAAATAAACTAATCCATATCCAGTTGCTTCTGTTCTAACAAGACTTCCTCCGTAAGTTAATCCCTTTCCAGTTAAAACTCCAGCTTCATAGGAACTGGTCATTCTTTTATACTGTCCAAACATATATCCAATTTCTCTTCCGCCTACGCCAATATCTCCAGCTGGAACGTCCATGTCTTTTCCTATATATTTGTAAAGCTCAGTCATAAAGCTTTGGCAAAATCTCATAATCTCTCTATCTGATTTTCCTTTAGGATCAAAGTCTGAACCACCTTTTCCTCCGCCTATTGGAAGTCCAGTTAATGAATTTTTCAATATTTGTTCAAATCCTAAGAATTTTATTATACTTAAGTTTACACTAGGGTGAAATCTTAATCCACCTTTATAAGGTCCTATGGCACTATTAAATTGAACTCTAAATCCTCTATTAACCTTAACATTACCTTCATCATCAACCCAAGGAACTCTAAACATTAATTGTCTTTCTGGTTCAACAAGTCTCTCTAAGATTCCATTTTGAATATACTCAGGATGTTTTTCTAATACTGGAATTAAAGAGTATAAAACTTCTTTAACAGCTTGATGAAATTCATTTTGACCAGAATTTCTCTGTAATAGTTCTTCATAAATTTTTTCTACATATTGTTTTGCTTCCATATAAACAACCCCCTAAAAATTCTTATCATTTGCTATATAATATCATAAAAAAGATAAAAATTACATAGTTTTTTTATATTTTTTTTATTTTTTTATACTTTTTATTAACAATATAATAAAACTCGTGTAATTATTTTACATATTCTTCAGTTTATTAAATTTGTATTACTTAGAATAAATAAGTAGTTTGAAAATCGCAAAAATTTTTATACTATCTTTAGCATTTTTTTATAAATTTATTCATTTTATGTCTAAAATTTTTAATTATAAAGGCTGTAGACATTGAGTATTGTCTACAGCCTTTTTATTCTATTATTTTACTTCTTAATCAATTCCCCAATAGCTGCTATACTACCCAAAGAAGATAGTGTTTCATTTGGAAGTATAAGCTTATTTGCAGGTGATTTTGCCATTTCTTTAAGAGCCTCCACTTGCTTTAATGCTATAACTGTTTCATTAGTTCCTGATTCTATAATGGCTCTATTTATCTTATTTATTGCCTCTGCTTCAGCTTCAGCTACAATTTCAATAGCTTTAGCCTTACCTTCAGCTTCAAGTAATTGAGATTCACGAAGACCTTCAGCTCTTCTTATGTTAGCTTCTTTTTCTGCTTCAGCCTGAAGTATTCTGGATTGCTTTTCTCCTTCGGCCCTTGCAATTTCACTCTGTTTCTGTCCTTCAGCTTGAAGAATAGCCGCTCTTTTATCTCTTTCTGCCCTCATCTGTTTTTCCATTGCTTCTTGAATTTCTGCTGGAGGTATAATATTTTTAATTTCAACAGACAATATTTTTATGCCATATGCATCTGTAATTTCGTCTATTATTTCTAATAATTTTGAGTTAATTCTATCTCTTCCTGATAATACTTCATCTAAAGTCATATCACCAACTATGTTTCTCATATTTGTAATAGTTGAGTACACTATACCTGACTTATAATCCTCAATATTGTAAACTGCATCTTTTGAATTTAATACCTTATAAAATATAACATTATCTATTGAAATCTTAACGTTATCTTTAGTAATAACGCTTTGTGGCTGTATATCTAATATTTGTTGTTTTGTGGATATTTTTTTTCTAACAAAGTCAGCAAAAGGAATTGTAAAATGCCAGCCTGGTTCAAGAGTTCTATGATATTGACCAAACCTTTCAACAATGTATACATATCCTGTATTTACTATCTTTATTGTAGATATTACTGCTAATAGAATAATAACCAACAATATTATCCCTAAAATTTTTAATATCATAATCTACACCATCCTTTATTTTATTATATTTTCTTTATTATTAGTTTATTCCCCTGAATTTTTATAATTTTGACTTTATCCCCTTTTGATATAAGTTCTCCTTCGTTTTTAACTGTCCAATATATTCCTTCAAATTTTACTGTAGCTTTTTCTATTATATCTGTATCTACTATAAATTCTCGTCCAATATATTCTTCCTCCATAGTTGGCGTTACTGGTACAGTTTTTTTAATTGTTTTTTTAACTATTGGATATCCAACTGCCATTAGGACAGAACTCACTGCTATAAATGTAATTAACTGTGTGGCAAAGGAATAATCAAATAGTGCCAATGTTATTGCTACTATTCCTCCTATGGTAAACCATATAAATAAAAAACTGCTAGTTACTAAATCTATTCCTAGTGCAGCAGCAGCTACAATTATCCACAATAAAAGGTATTGCCACATAATATAGATTCCCTCCTTTTAACTATCGTCACCTATAATTCTAATTTCATTATACAATAAACTCCTACTCTTTAATACACTTCAATTCTAAATATATCCATTTGATATGTTTATATTACAGCATTTCATTCTACAATTAAAGCCTTGTTTTGTCTATAGAATCTTATCTATAAATCCTTTTTACGATTTCTAATATCTTATCCACTATTATCATAGCTTTACTATGTTTTTTAAAAGAAGGCTATGTTTTAAAAAATAGCTCTAATCTACTAATTATAAGTTTCAATTTTTTATATTATGTTTATCTAACATAAAGTTGACAAATAAATACTATCGGGTATAAAGTTTAATAGGATAACCATACACTACACTTATTAAGGACCTATTTATAATCTAAAAAATGGAGTGTGAATTAAATGAATTTTATTAGAGTTGCTGCTGCTTGCCCTGTTACTAAAGTAGCAAATATAAACTTTAACCTTGAAAATATAAAAAAATGTATAGAAATAGCCCTAAAAAAAGAGTCTAAAATGATAGTTTTTCCTGAACTCTGCATAACATCCTACACCTGTGGTGACTTATTTTTGCAACAACATTTGCTTCAGGAATCTGAAAATGCCATAAAAGATCTGTGTGGTTTTTCTATTAATAAAGATATTCTTATTGCTGTAGGGGCTCCTTTAATCTACAATTATTGTTTGTATAATTGTGCTTACATAATATATAATGGAAAATTAATTGGAATTGTTCCAAAAAGTTATATTCCTAACTACACTGAGTTTTATGAAAAACGCTGGTTTACAGAAGGTAAAGATATAGTTAATGAGCGTGTTGACTTATCTTTTCAAAATGATATTCCATTTGGAATAAATTTAATATTCAAAAGTGCTACCTTTAGATTTGGTTTTGAAATATGCGAAGACTTATGGACAGTTATACCACCTAGTTCTTATCTTAGTCTGTTTGGTGCAAATATAATTGGTAACCTATCTGCTTCAAATGAGCTTGTATCTAAAGCTAGTTATAGAAAATCTATTGTAGAATCTCAAAGTGCTAGATGCATGTGCTCATATGTTTATGCTTCCTCTGGAGTTTTCGAATCTACTACAGATTTAGTATTCAGCGGTCATTTGATGATAGGTGAAAACGGTATAATATTAGAGGAAAATGAACGATTCCAAAGAGAAAATGAGATAATAAGTTATATAATAGATGTAGATAAACTAAATAATGAACGACTTAAAAACTTAAGTTTTAGAGATAGTATTAAATTATGTAATTTCAAACCTTTAGAAATTCCATTTAGTTTTTCAAAAACTGAAGTTTCTGTATTTGATAGATTTATAGATAAACACCCTTTTGTGCCTTCTAATGAGCATGAAAGAGAAGATCGATCTAGAGAAATTTTTAATATTCAAACTGCCGGCCTTGCTAAACGATTAAATCATACAGGAATTGAAAAAGTTGTAATTGGAATTTCAGGAGGACTTGATTCCACTCTTGCACTACTTGTAGCAGTTAAAACCATAGATATGCTAAAATTACCAAGAAAAAATATAATAGCTATAACCATGCCAGGATTTGGAACCACAGATAGAACCTACAACAATGCTATTAGTCTATGTAAAGAACTTGGAACAGATTTAAGAGAAATAAATATAGTAGATGCTTGTCTCCAACATTTTAAGGATATTGGTCATCCAACTGAAATTCATGATGTAACTTATGAAAA
>JAYFRK010000378.1:0-2764 GCA_034925975.1 Clostridium sp. | reverse complement strand
CTTAGTATTTACTATAGTAATTACATGCCGCTATTTTGCTGCACTTTATTTTTTTATAAGTCCAGGGCATTAAATTCCTTTGTTATGTATACAATATAATACAAATGAGAGACTATACATAAGATTAAGATAGGAATAATGAAGGAGATATTCATATGTGCAATGAATTAGCAGAAAATTTTATTAGTTTAATAGATAAATTTGATAATAAAAACTATCTTTTATCAATAATTGCATACAATGCAGCTCCGGCAATAGCAAAATTTAAGCCTTCCTACCTTATAATATTTCATAATAAGGGAAAAAGAAAACTTTATGATTTTTGGGAAGAATATAAGGATATAGTAAAAGAAGAACTAAACATAAGCTTCTATGAGCTTAAAAGTGTTGATTGCAGCACAGCGGTATTGTTCTATAATGAAAGTCAATTATTTAATATATTGAATCAGGATAATCACATAAAATTTCTGGAGAGATATGGATATAAACGAAATATGTCGGTAAAGGAGGGCTTAGCTACATTGAAAGAAAGATATAAAATTACATGTCCTCATGAGATGGGATTATTTCTTGGTTATCCTATAGAAGATGTTATTGAATTTATAGAACATCCAAATAGGGAAGCACTAATGTTTGGATATTGGAAAGTATATTATAATATGGAGTCAGCATCTAATACATTTAGAAAATATGATGAGATAAAAATGAAAGTTATAGATCTTATTATGAACGGTGTAGAACCTAGAATCATTATGAATAATATGTAAATTAATTTAATTTATATTTAATGACAGTGTAAACATATTGACAATCGTAGTAAACGTGATAATATTTCTAATATACTCCAATTTTAGTAAGGTGGGTAAGAATATGGACTTTAAAGGAAAAGTAGTTTTAATTACTGGCGGAAGTAGAGGAATAGGAAGAAGCATAGCTGAAGAATTCGGAAGACTTGGTGCTACAGTGATAATTAATTATAAGAATAATGATAGAGCAGCTAATGAAACTTTAAGTTGTATTAGAGGACTTGGGGGGTATGCTACAAGTATAAAAGGAGATGTAAGCGATTATATTTTTGTAAAAGATATGATAGAAAGCATAGTAAAGAAATTTGGGAAAATAGATGTTTTGGTTAATAATGCAGGAATATCAAAAGTAGGCCTTTTTATAGACATGGAAGAAGGTGATTTTGACAATATAATTAATACAAATTTAAAGAGTATCTTTAATTGTTGCCATAATGCAGCAAAATATATGCTTGAGAAAAAAAGTGGAAGTATAGTTAATATATCATCTATGTGGGGACAAGTAGGTGCTTCATGTGAAGTGATATATTCGGCTTCAAAAGGAGCTGTGAATTCATTTACAAAGGCATTAGGTAAAGAGCTTGGACCTTCTGGTATAAGGGTTAATGCCATACAACCGGGGGTAATTGATACTGAAATGAATAGTTGGATGTCAAAAGAAGAAAGAAAAAGTATTGAAATGGAAATACCTATGATGAAATTTGGAAGTGGTGAAGATATAGCTAGACTTGCTGCTTTTTTGGCTAGTGATAGTGCAAAGTATATAACAGCCCAAGTTGTAACCGTAGACGGTGGATATATATAATAATAGATTGTGTTGGGGGGACGAAATATGTTTAAGTCGCTAAAGAACAAAATAACATCAGGATTTATTTCTATAACATTAATAGCAATGATAGCTCTTGGTGCAATGTCCATATATGGGGCAAATAAAGCTTTAAATTTTCAGATGGATAAAACAGCTAATCTTACAGCTATAATAGTTAGACAAGCTGTTGATCAATATTCTATTAATAATGCTAGTGAAATTAGTAAAGAGTTTGATAATATAAAGCAAGATTCAAAAGGGGAATTTAAGTACATATCTTTAGCAGGAAAGGATAAGAAAATAATAGCTCATAGTGATTCAAGCAGCATAGGAAAGGAAGCTATAAAGAGCGAAGAGTTTGATAAAATATTAAAAGGTGAGGAATTAGGTGGATTATATAAAACTGATGATGGAGAAGCAGTATACAATGTATCAATGCCTTTTTATAATAGCAACAAAGATGTTGAAGGTGTAATATCTGTTGGTATATCTCTTGCAGGTGTGGATCAAGCTTTAAAAGGTGCAATCAAAAGTATAATTATAGTAGCAATAATAATATTAATATTGGCTGCAGTAAGTGGTTTAATAATATCATCAAATATTGTAAAGCCAATAAATATTATAGTGGATAGGATGAAAGAGGTAGTTAAAGGAGACTTTACTATAAAGTTTAACCCTAAAAAGGAAGATGAGATTGGAAATCTTATGAATTCCTTAAATTATGTAATGGAAACCCTAAGAGAAGTAATAGGAAAGATACAGGGAGTGGCTATCAATTTAGATGAAATGTCAAAAGGATTAAGTGCTTCTAGTGAAGAAGTAGCTGCCACAGGTGAAGAAGCTACAAATAGTGTGGATGAAGTGGTTACAAAGTCAAGAAATCAAGCAGAGGTTATAGAAAAAACAACTGAGTATGTTGAAAACTTTTCAAGGAATCTTGACATAATACACGATAAAATGGAAAAGGTATCAGACAGCAGTAATATTATAAAGGGTTCAGCAAATAGAGGAGAAGAAGAACTAAAGTCCCTTGTAGCTGTAATAAATGACATGAAACAATCTTTTGATTATTCAGCAGATAAGATTGACTTTTTAGATAACAATGTTGGAAAAATAACTGAGGTTATGGATGTAATTAATGCAGTTGCTG
>JAYFRK010000564.1:0-5691 GCA_034925975.1 Clostridium sp. | reverse complement strand
TGATATGTCTATTGAAGAAGCAAGAAAAATTGATGCAAAATATCAATTAGAAGATATAGTAGATATTGAAGTTACTCCAAAAAGTTTTGGAAGAATAGCAGCTCAAACAGCTAAACAAGTTGTAATACAAAGGATTAAAGAAGCTGAGAGAAAAGTAATATACAATGAATTTATATCTAAAGAATATGATATAATCACTGGCACAGTTATAAGAAAGGATAAAGGAAATGTATTTGTTGATTTGGAAAAAATAGAGGCAGTGCTTGGACCAAATGAACAAATGCCCGGTGAAGAGTATAACTTCAACGATAAATTAAAGCTATACATAGTAGAAGTTAAAAATACTACAAAAGGGCCTCAAATTGTAGTTTCTAGAACTCATCCTGGGTTAGTAAAAAGATTATTTGAATTAGAGGTTCCTGAAATATATACAGGAGTAGTAGAAGTTAAAAGCATCGCTAGAGAAGCTGGATCTAGAACAAAGATAGCTGTTCATTCCAATGATGAAAATGTTGATGCAACTGGTGCTTGTGTAGGACCTAAAGGAATGAGAGTTCAAAGTATAGTAAATGAATTAAAAAACGAAAAAATAGATATAATTAAATGGGATAAACTTCCTGAAAAATATATTGCCAATGCTTTAAGCCCAGCTAAGGTTTTAGATGTGGAAATAGATGAAGCGAATAAAGTAGCAAGAATATTAGTTGAAGATAACCAATTGTCCTTAGCTATAGGTAAAGAAGGTCAAAATGTTAGACTCGCAGCTAAGTTAACTGGTTGGAAAATTGATATAAAAACCCAATCACAAGTATCTGAGTAATCTATTATGAAAGGCGGTAATTTTATTTATGAAAGTAAAAAAGATACCAGAAAGAATGTGTACTGGATGCTCAGAAATGAAACCTAAAAAAGAACTAATTAGGATTGTAAAAAATAAAGAAAATGAAATATCTATAGATTTAGTTGGTAAAAAGCCTGGCAGAGGAGCATATGTTTGCAAAAATCTTAAATGCTTTGAAGCAGCATTTAAAACTAAAAGACTTGAGCGAAATCTTGGTATTAAGATAGATGAAGAAATTTATAATAAACTGAGAAGCGAGATTGAATCAAATCAAGTAGAAAAGTAAATTGATCAAGATACTTATTGGGGGTGAATGTTTTGGCTAAAACAAGAGTATATGAATTAGCAAAAGAATTAAACATTTCAAGTAGAGAGTTGATAGACATACTATTAAGTGAATTTAATATAAAGGTTAAAAATCACATGAGTGTGTTAGATGAAGAAGATGCAGAATTAATTAAAGAAATTTTTAGCGAAGCTGAAGAAAATTCTTTAAGCGAATCGCAGAAAAATCTAAAGAAAAGTATAGTAGACGAATATGAAGAAGAAATTGATAAAAAAGTAATAGTAAAAAGCAAGAAAAAAGGAAATAAAAAACAAAATGAAAGTGCGGAAGCGGAAACGAGAGAAAATTTGAGCGAAGAAATAGTAGTAGAAATTGAAGACACTATAACAGTTAAAGAATTAGCTGATAAGCTAAAAAACCCAATTACTGAGGTTATAAAACAATTAATGTTTATGGGAGTAATGGCTGCAATAAATCAGGAATTAGACTTTAATACAGCTGAAAAACTTGCTGAAAAATTTGATGCAATTGTAGTACATAAGGACACAACTGCTGATGTTATTTTAGAAGAAATCGAAGATAATATAGAAGATAATTGTGGAGAAAAAAGGCCACCGGTTGTAACTGTTATGGGACACGTTGACCATGGTAAAACATCTATACTTGATGCTATAAGAGAAGCTAAAGTAACTACTACAGAGGCTGGCGGAATTACACAACACATCGGTGCCTATACTGTAGAAGTTAATGGAGAAAAGATAACATTTTTAGATACACCAGGACACGAAGCCTTTACAACTATGAGAGCAAGAGGAGCTAAACTTACAGATATTGTTATTCTTGTAGTTGCTGCTGATGACGGAATAATGCCTCAAACTGTTGAAGCAATAAACCATTGCAAAGCTGCCGGAGTTCCTATAATTGTAGCTATTAATAAGATTGATAAACCTGGTGCAAATATTGATAAAGTAAAACAGGAATTAACAGAATACAGTTTAATACCAGAAGATTGGGGTGGAGATATAATAACTGTCCCAGTATCAGCTCACACAAAAGAAGGACTTGATAACCTACTTGAAATGGTTGTCTTAACATCTGAAATGGAAGAATTAAAAGCAGATTCTAATAGAAAAGCTAAAGGTACTGTAATAGAAGCAAGATTAGATAAGGGAAGAGGACCTGTAGCTTCACTATTAGTTCAAAATGGTACTCTTAGAGTAGGAGACTCCATAATCGTTGGTTCTACATATGGTAGGATAAGAGCAATGTTCGATGATAAGGGAAAAAATATTAAAGTAGCTGGTCCATCTATACCTGTTGAAATACTTGGCCTTTCTGAAGTCCCAGATGCAGGAGATAGATTTAATGTAGTAAAAGATGAAAAAACAGCTAGAAATATGGCTGAAAGCAGAAAGCAAAAATTAAGAGAAGAACGTATGACCTCAACTAATAGAGTTTCTCTTGAGGATTTATATAATCAAATTCAAGAAGGAAAAGTAAAAGAACTTGATGTAATTGTTAAAGCTGACGTTCAAGGTTCTGTTGAAGCAGTTATACAATCATTAGAAAAGCTATCTACAGATTCAGTTAAAGTAAGAGTAATACACGGGGCTGTAGGAGCTATAACAGAAACAGATGTAACATTAGCAGCTGCCTCTAACGCTATAATAATAGGTTTTAATGTTAGACCAGCAAGTAATGCATCATCACTTGCTGAAAAAGAAGGCGTAAATATAAGAACATACAGAGTAATATATGATGCTATAGAAGATATAAAATCTGCAATGCTAGGTATGCTAGATCCAGAGTATAAAGAGGTTATTTTAGGTACAGCAGAAGTTAGAATGACTTATAAGATATCAACTGTTGGAACTATAGCAGGATGCTATGTATTAAACGGAAAAATTACTAGAAACAGCAGCGTAAGAATTATAAGAGATGGAATAGTTATATTTGAATCAGAAATTTCATCACTAAAGAGATTCAAAGATGATGCAAAAGAAGTGGCTTCTGGATATGAATGTGGTATAACTATTGAAAAGTTCAATGATATAAAAGAAGGAGACCATATAGAAGCATATGTAATGGAAGAGATTAAACCAAAAACTATATAAGATCAATATAGTGTTCAAAGGAGGTAGTTACATGGCTAAGCATAGAATTGGAAGAATTAACGAAGAAATAAAAAAAGAAATCAGTAATATAGTTCGTGATGAAATTAGCGATCCTAGACTTACTGCAATGGTTAGTGTAACTAAAGTAGAAGTAACAAGTGATTTAAGATATGCTAAAGTGTTTGTTAGCTTATTTGGTAACGATGAATCTCAAAAAGAAAGTTTAGAAGCACTAAAAAGTTCAGCAGGGTTTATTAGGCGTGAAGTTGGTCATAGAATTAATCTAAGGTACACTCCGGAAATTATATTAGAATTAGATAATAGTATAGAACAAGGTATACACATAAATACTCTTTTAAGTGATTTAAAGGAGAGAAACAAAAATGATAAAAAGTGATTTTAATCTTATTATAGAAACCTTAAGTAAAGGTAAAAAAATAGGTATCACTTGCCATGTATCTCCTGATGGAGACTCTTTAGGAAGTTCCCTTGCTTTAATGCAGGGACTTCTTAAATTAGGCAAGGAAGTTTATATAATGTCAAAAGAGGCATTACCAGAGACTTTTACTTATCTGCCTTTTTCAGGAGAAGTAGATAAACAAATAGACTACGTTCTAGAAGGTACTGATACTGTAGTAGTAGTTGATTGCGGTAATATAGATAGAATAAACTCTAATTTAGATGTAGAAAATAGAAGTTATAAATTATTAAACATAGATCATCATCTTTCAAATGATTTATATGGAGATATAAATTATGTTGAAATAAATGCAGCAGCAGTAGCAGAAATTATATATAACATTCTTAAAAATCTGGAAATATCAATAGATAAAGATATTGCAGCTTGTCTTTACACTTCTATACTCACCGATACTGGATCATTTAAGCACTCTAATACCACAAGTTTAACTCATAATATAGC
The DNA here is from genome assembly GCA_034925975.1 of Clostridium sp. Lineage (GTDB taxonomy): Bacteria > Bacillota > Clostridia > Clostridiales > Clostridiaceae > Clostridium_H. The sequence goes on along the minus strand of JAYFRK010000564.1, from coordinate 1,528 downwards.
AGGTGAGTTAATAAATACTGGACTCGATTTTACAGAAATACATAGAATTATATTTGAAAACAAAAAATTTTCTAGGATTAAATTATATGGCAGAGTTATTGATAAAATGTCATTGTCTTTAGATGGAAAAGTGTGTATTATGGAGCTCACTAAAGCTATGCTAAATGAATTTAATATGGATAATGGTGATACTTCTGATATTATAGCTTTAGGAACTCAAATAGATACTTCAGAAGTAACAATTCTAGTAAAAGAATCTGATGATGGAACAAAGGTTAGTCTAAGGTCTAAAAACAAACTTGATGTTAGAAAAATAGCAGAAGAGTTTGGTGGCGGAGGACACATTAAAGCATCAGGATTTTCCTGTAATAAAAGTATAAACGAAATTAAAGAAATATTAATTAATAAAATAGAAAAAGAGTTGGTGTAATGGACGGAATAATAAATGTATACAAACCAATTGGAATAACTTCTTTTGATGTAATAAGAGATATAAAGAAAATAACAGGAATAAAGAAAATAGGACATACCGGCACATTAGATCCGCTGGCTTCTGGGGTTTTACCAATATGTATAGGTAAGGCTACTAAAGCTGTAGATTTTATTATGAATGGTTTTAAAATATATAAAGCTGAGTTGAAGCTAGGTGTAGTTACAGATACCTATGATAGAGAAGGCAAAATTTTAGAAACCAATAAAGTCAATGTTTCAGAAGAAGAGATTATAAAATGCATTAATTCTTTTAAAGGAGATATCCTTCAAGTTCCTCCTATGTATTCTGCTATAAAAGTCAACGGAAAAAAACTTTATGAATTAGCGAGAAAAGGAATTGAAGTGGAATTAGAACCTAGATCGGTTAAAATTTTTGACATTGAAATTTTAGAAATTAAAATTCCTTATGTAACCTTTAATGTTAAATGCTCTAAGGGAACTTATATAAGAAGCTTATGCTATGATATAGGAAAGAATCTAAATTGCGGTGCAACAATGTGGAACCTAGAAAGAATACAAAGTGGTAGTTTTTCTAAAAACAGCTCTGTTAAACTAGAAGATTTAAATAAGGATAATATTGAAAAATTCTTAATTCCTATAGATGAAGTTTTTAGTTATTATGATAAAATAGAAGTAAATCCAAAAGCGGAAAAATTACTTGTAAATGGAGTATGTATAGGTGATAAAAATTTATTACCTAAGACCGATAATAATACAGTATATAGGATTTATAATAATAATGGAACCTTTATAGGGATTGGATTAAAAAGTGAAAACGGGTTAAAAATAGAGAAACTATTTCTTTAGGAGTTGAAGTTAAATAAATGATAGTATATGAAGATAATTTTAAAATTAATTTAGAAGATAAAACATATATAGCCCTTGGGAGTTTCGATGGATTACATTTAGGCCATATGAGTCTTATAAATAAGACTATAGAGCTAGCTGCAAAAGATAATGCTAAAAGTATGATATTTACCTTTAAAAATCATCCTCGTACTATAATAAATGAGGAAATGGCTCCTAAGCTCATTAT
>JAYFRK010000227.1:0-4336 GCA_034925975.1 Clostridium sp. | reverse complement strand
TGTCAATTTAGATAAATCAATGCCTTTTTCATATGCTGCCTTCTCTAACAAGGATAGAAAAATTGTATACCCGCAATCTACTAGAATCATTTCATCCTCATCCTGAAGTATTACAGGGTATATTGTATCTTCACCATATCCAAAATTAAAATTAACATTTAAAACAACTATATTCTCCATAAAATTCTTCCTCAATTTATTACTCCTCCAACAACTATTTAAAGCTATAGTTCTGCTTTTGAAATTGGTTTTCCAGCCTCAACTAGTACTTTATTACCTAACATGAAGAAGCTTTGAGTCACAGTCAATAGACCAGTTCCAATAAGTAACCATTCTATTTTTATAACATCAGATAATGGTCCAAATACAAGCATCCCCATTGGCATCATGATGCTTGATATCATTCCCAAAACCCCAAATACTCTGCCCATAAATTCCTCCTCCACCTTTTCCTGTAATAAAACCGTAGAAGGTGTATTGAATATTGGCATGGCAAGCCCAACTAACCCCATAGAAGTCAAGTAAACTCCAAAAATAGGGACTGCCCCAAGTATAAAAGTACAGACTCCGATAATAATACTTGCTAGTACCATGGTGTGAATCTTGTTTTTGAAACCGCCCCAGTAAGCCATGATAATTCCCCCCACTATCATACCTACAGAAAAAGCAATTTCAATTGCCGTTAGACGCCAAACATCCTCTCCAAAACTACGAGTAACCTGTAATGGTGTTAAAAACGAAGCTGGTGCTGCAAGGAAAAATAAGAATGCACAAAACAAAAAGAACTTTTTAACATAGCCATGATTTTTAATATATGTATAACCTTCACGCATATCGTCAAAATAGCTATTTGTTTGCTTCTCCAAGGCTCTTCCGTGAACTGGAACATTCAAAAACAAAAGTAATGTAGAAACTGCTATAGCTGCTGTGATAACATCTATAAAGAATATAGTTTCAATATTAGCTATAGTTAGCAGTGCACCGCTAAGCATAGGAGATACTAACATAACCAGTGATTGTATAGTACTGTTTGTTGCGTTCACCTTGGTAAGCTTATCCTCTGGTACAAGCTGTGGAAGGAAAGCTCCTATAGCTGGCGTCTGAACTCCTGATCCAAGAGCACGTATGGCAGATGTCACGAAGAGTAACCATAACGAACGGTACCCTGATAAAAATAATATAGCTAATATAAGTGTTGATATTGCAATCATAGAATCTGATAAAATGATGAGCATTTTTCGATTATAACGGTCAGCCCACACACCAGCAAAAGGTGAAAGAAAAAATGTAGGCAGAAAACCGCAAATAATTGCTATGGTCATCATTATGCCGGATTGTGTTTTTAATGTAATATACCACCCAATTGCATATTGAACTAGCATAGATCCAAAAAGAGATATGGTCTGACTAGTTAAAAAGAGTATTATATTCTTTTTCCAATTTTTATTCATATCTTAAATATACACCCCAATCCTTTTTGCAATAGACTATGTTTTAAATAAATATAAAAACTAACTTCTACTCTCCTTCAGAATTTTCAATTTAGCTAATACTTCATAATATTCCTTATCTAATGACACTATATCATCCTTTTTTGATGGCATAGATAGTCTTCCTATAATTTCTGAAAGGCGATTTTGTAATATAAAAATCTGTTTTTTAATTTCCTCTTTATCATTATCTATACATTTATTTTTGCCAGCTAAATATTCCTTGTAGCTTCCTTTAAACATCTTTATTTTATAATTCTCTATGGTCATTATATGATCTCCAACAGAATCAACAAATCTTCTGTCATGGGAAACAAATAATAAAGTGCTCTCATAGTCTTTAAGTACCTTCTCTACCACTTCAAGAGAATTTATATCCATGTAATTAGTCGGCTCATCCAGTATAAGTAAGTTTATGTCTTGTAACAGCATTTTTGCAAAGGATACCTTAACCCGCTCTCCTCCACTTAATACACTAATTTTTTTATAAATATCTTCTTTTTTAATCAATAGCCTTGCCAGTAGTATCCTAGCAAAGGTTTCATTGTATATACTACTTTCCATTACATTTTCTATTATAGTCAGGTCTTCTCTCAAAATGCTCATATCTTGACTAAAGTAACCTATTTTTGCCCCTTTAGTAATTTTTATAGAATCATCATTATCCATTATCATTTTAATCAATGTGCTTTTCCCACATCCATTAGGACCAATCAATGCTACTTTTGAATTATTATATATATCAAATTTAGCATTATCAAATATAATCTTTTTGCCGAATACCTTAGTTATATTCTGGCCTTGTATAATTATTTTACTGTGGAGCTTATTTGAATTTGTAATATCTAACTTAATGCCCTCTTGTTTCTTAGGTTTTTCCTTAACTTCAAGATGGTCTATCCTTTTTTCAACGTTTCCCACTGCTCTTTCAAGGTTTGCCTTTGCCTTTTGACCTCCCATCTTATGAAGTCTAGCTTCAGAATTACCCATTCGCTTAGGAGTCTTTTTAATACTCTTTACATTTTGTTTAGTATCCGTAATCACTTCTTGTAGTCGCTTCTTTTCTTTTATATACTCTTCATATTCAAATTCAGCTCTCTCTACTTCTTTAGCTTTCTGATTAGCATAATCACTATAATTACCGTTATATATCTTTATCTTACCATCCTCTATCTCTAATATTTTGTTACACAGCTTATCTAAAAAGTTTCTGTCATGGGATATAAGGATTAATGCACCTTTATAGTCTCCAAACTTTTTTTCCATAAGCTCAATACCATCTATATCCACATTACTAGTAGGCTCATCTGCAAATATCAACAGACTATTATGACTTAACCCATCTGCAAGTTTAAATCTAGCTTTTTCTCCTCCACTCATATTTTCATTCCATGTGTTTTCAACACCAAATTTTGAAGCCAACTCATTACCAATGCTCATATTTTCAGGACCTTCTAGCTGGGATATATATGAGTATTTTCCGTATAACTTAACCCATCCCTCATCCAGCTCTATTTTTTTGCTTAAAATATTTATGAAAGTGGTTTTACCTACTCCATTGCATCCTATAATACCTATCCTATCTTCAGAATAAATTTTTAAATTTTTAATGTTTAATATCAATCTATCACCAAAGTATTTTTTAATATTGCTGCACTCAATTAATAACATAAAAAATCCCCTCCTTGTAATCTGGAGAGGATAGCATTATAACCATATCATAACCTTAACACATTCTAAATAAAACCTTAAACTATGTACCAATAAGCAAATATCTCCAATAAAGGAGTTCTATATTATTAATACATATTAAAATTTAAATAGTTAATTAAGGTAAAATATACATTATATTGACAAACTATCAACAGTTACAAAAACACTATCCACTCGCAAAATTAAAATAAAGTGCACAACAATAAAGCCTTCATTAAGACCTTATTTAAACTTCTATTTTAAATAAACATAAGTGAATTATATATTCTCATTTCTGCCAATACCTTGCCCTTTCTTAAAGTTAAATTTACTGTTATTCAGTATAATTATATAGGCACTTCATATAACTGTCAACTTATATGCCATTTTCCATTTAAATGAAATTCCATTGATTAATATATCTTAGTTTTTAAAAATTAAAATATAAAAACTTATATACATATAAAGAATATTATTTACCTTTTAGTGAAAAAATATTGTTTGAATCCTATAGAAATAAAGGAGGATTAAAATGCAAATTGAATGTTTTTTTAGTGGAATAAAAAATGCAAATTTGGCTGTTGATAATTTGAAAAATTCTGGTTTTCATAACTCTATTGTGGATTTAAATGAACATTATAACCTAGATTCAAATAGTGAGCAAAGATTGCCTGGTTCAGAAACAGCCCCAAATTTATCAGGTCTTGTATTAAATTCTGGTGATGTTGATAATTACAGGAAACCGTCTCCACTGGCAGCAGCAAGTCCTATGGCTAGTGGAATGGGCAATTTTGAAGAACTTACTGATATTAATTATAAAGTAGTTGTGGAAACTGATTCTGATGAAGATAAAAAACAAATTGAAGAAATTCTTAAGAATTGTGGCGGCGATTTGAAAGATCCTAACTTGAATCCATATGAACATATTAGAGATATTCCCATATAATCCTCCTGTTCATTTCGTATAATTAATTTTAAAAAGTTTAAACTATATAAGAAAGTTAATTTTATTATTAGGAGGTATGTTATTATGGAAGGAAGAATAGAAAAGAAAAATGAAACATTAGCTGGCGTAAAATGTGTTGTAAATAGCTGTCATTATCATTCACAAGGCGACTATTGCATTGCTGCAAAAATAGAATTTGAACCTCGTA